>NZ_VHOP01000035.1:0-61739 GCF_008704325.1 Acetobacter sp. DmW_125128
CATCACCCTCTCCATCAGGAAAAACGGTGAATCACAAGACGCCTTCAGTGTCACCTCTCGATTCAGGATTCAGTGGAACTGCTCTATGTTGCTGTATGGTCTCAGAAAACTGCGCCAGGCCCATACCTACATTTTTTAGCCGAACAGGATCTATATCTATATTAAATGTTGCTGGAATTTCCCCAATAATTTGCACCTTTGCAACATCGGGAATTCTCTGAAAACCAGTTTTTATTTTCTTGGCGATCGGAGAAAGACTGGAGACTTCTGGCCCTGTTAGCGCAAAGGTATAACCATAAACATCTGCAAAATCATCATTTACAGATAATGTTCCTCCTTCTGGTAAAGTAGGAGAAACGTCAGCTACTTTGTTACGAACTTTTTGCCAGATTTGTGGAACCTGCTCTTTGGGCGCATTATCATTTAAAGAAACCTGCGTAACACAAAAAGACTGATTACAGTATGTGGAAAGAGTATCTAAAAAATCTATACCACGTAATTCTTGTTCCAATGGATTTATTATTTGTGCCTGCAATGCATCGGGGCTTGCCCCAGCCCATTGGGCCGAAATTGTCATACTCTTTAATGTAAAATTAGGATCTTCAGCACGCCCCAGATTGATAAACTGCCATCCCCCGGCAATGACGGAGATAATCATCAGAAAACCAATAAGTTGAGGATGTTCCACAGCCCAACGAGATGGATTGAATTTTTGAGACATCATGAATGCTCATCCATCTGCACAATTTTTACGAGGTCTTCATGCTGAAGAAGGTCTGGGCCACTTGAAACCACAAGTTGTTCGGGTAAAAGGCCTGTTACAATAGCATCTTGCCCTTTCAAGCTTACAATTGTGATGTTTTGCTCCTCAATATGCTGTTTATTTTTACTCACCACCCAAACAAGGGGCGTATTTTTTGTGTAAAAAATTGCAGTAAGAGGCACACGAACAAAATTTTTTACTTGTTCTGATAAGAGTATAACAAAAACAGAAGTGTTCAATGGTATTGGTAACGGATTTTTTAATGCTAGCCGTGCATGTCTTACTTTTGTATCAGGATCAAAATATGGGCTGATACGCACAACCTCCCCTTTCACAACAATGGGGTGTGTATCTCCTATAATCGTAATTTTGGCTTGCTCACCAATGTTTACGGACTTTGAATCATATAACTCTACGTCAATTTCGGGGTTGCCTGCTGCCATTACAATAATCTCGCTTCCAACCCCGGCTAATGCACCGGGTTGGGCTGAAACTTTTATGATAATTCCATCCTCTGGAGCCCGCACCATGCTTTGTTGTTCTTGGCTTTCAGCTAGTTTTTCGGCTTCTTTTGCAATTTTTTCCTTTGCACGGGCCATAGAAAGAGCTGATTGTCGATCTTTTATTGTGCTTGTAGATAAAGCGCCAATAGTATCCAAACCGTTACTACGTTTTACAAGATCAGAAAGCTGAAGCGTATTGGCATGCGCTGCTTCAAACTCACTCTGCGCTTGTGCCAGAAGAAGTTTTGAATCTGTATTGTGCATAATAGCTAAAATATCATTTTTATGTACAAATTCTCCTTCGCTGACAGAAATACTTTTAATTTTTCCTTCTCGTAGCGTAGAGACAGATATTATATGCTGAGCAGTATAAAAACCTACATATTGTGATAAATTATTATCAGCAGGGACAACCTGAACGGCCTCAACTGGTTTTGGTTGTGGCGCCACAGGTTTACTGTATTTCTCTTTACAAGCACTCATAGATATAAGAGTGGTAATTAAGAAAGCCTTATAGAGCACTTTTGTTTTTTTGATCTGATACCACATAATACTTACAACTATGCACTTGCGCTATTTTGAGAGTTTCAGAGATTTTACGTATTGTGAACATTGGTGCCGTTTGACAACAAGACGCCAAAAAATATAAGAATAATACCTAATATTTGTGAGTAATCTAAACTTTGATTGAAATAGAACCGGCTAATAAGGCACGAAAAAATAATACCCAACCCAGAAGATACACTATAAACAACACTCATAGGCGTAACTTTTAAGGCAAGGGATAGAAAGAGAAACGATAGCACATACCCAACACTCATTACGCAAATTGGGAGAGGTTTTGTAAAATTCTGTGCTTCTTTAAGTGCAGCCGTGCCTATTACTTCGGAAACCACCGTAAAGAATATGTACAAAAACCCCTTCATTGGTCTATCCGTTTAGAATATGTAATTTTTTCAATAATGCTCTGAATATCTTCGTAATTAATGCCATTCAGTTTGTCAGCACCTAATATTTCCCATAATGACAACCCATCTGCTGCTAAGCAGCATAAAATCATTAACGGCGAACTTTCTTCAAAAAGTCCGGTAGATTTTATTGTTTGCCAATAAATGCGCGTCCATTCTTGAGACAATGTATTGTCTGACAGCATGATAGATAGCAACTGGCGCAGAATAATATAGCTTTTATCCTGCGGGTTAGATGCATTACCCAAGCCAATATAGGCACGCGCTGCCCGCCCTGTTGCAACAGGATCTTTTTCCATAGCAGCCTGTATTTCATCCCGAAAAAAATTGAGTTCTCGATGGAACAACCCATCAAGAAGTTTCTCCTTAGAGGGAAAATGATGGAGCAAGCCGCCTTTGCTAACACCCGCCTTTTGCGCAACCAAATTTAGTGTCAGTTTTTGTGCGCTTTCATGAATCAGTATTTCAGCAGCAGCATCCAAAAGATTGCTTTTTACAGATTCCGGATTGTTTGTACGTGTCTTATGGCTTGTCATGAACAAAACATACCGTCCGGACGGTATCTTGTAAAGCCCAAACCTATGGCCCTAAAAAATGGCTAAAAAGTCGGACTTATGATGTGTTGGGTAAAAGGCGCTCCTATTTAATGTGCTCTTCTTGGTAAGAGATGCACATAAGTCCTACACCCTCTCACCAGAAAACATTGTGAAATTAAGATTTCTTCTTTGAAGATACGTTTTCTTTGGATGATAAGGCAGAAGGGAGAGTAGAAATTCGCCCAGCTTTAATTGCTGCACAGAAGGTTTTCCAATCAGCTTTTGTCTGATCTGCATAAGCAACAGAAAAACCCGCAATGGCATCTGCAAAAGCACGTCCTCCACCCAGATAGCCCGCCAAAGTGGCAACATCACCAGAACGCGCATGAGCGCGTGCAAGCGTGCGACCACATAAAAGCGCATAATCTGGCAGACCAATCTGTGCAAATTCTGCCCCAATTGCAGCCAAACGCTGATCTTTCAGCCGGCGCACATAAAACTGACGCTGCCCAACAGGAAGGCTTCCCGTTTCGCCATCTACTTCATCTGTGCCGCTACTATGCGTCCAGCCTAAAAATGCGTCAGATGCTGTTTGCATAATACGTTGCCCTACCACAACGCGTTCACCCTGATTGTGGAATGTCGAGGGTGGAAGATATGGAGCTAGAACAGAAACCTGAGCTTCCTTGATTTGAAGCAGTAAAACTTCATTATCTGGTGTCGAAAATAGGCCTATGGCGCAAAACGTGCCCACACTGCCTACGCCTACAACCTTAAAAATAACATCCTGCAACGTGTAGCGAGAAAGCAGAATGGCACGTTCAGGCGGTTGTGTTGCAATATATCGGGTAAAGGCTGCGCGTATTGCCTCATCCTGTTCTGGCAGACGCACCACCAAGGGCGGTTTTTCTGTTAGGCGTGGTGTACCGTAATCTTCTGCCACAAGGCCAAAATGTGTACGCGCACTTTCCAGGCGTGCATCTAGCAGGTTCTGGACTTTTTTGCGGGCTTGTTTGTCCTGAAAACCCGCAATGGCGGCCGAAAGATCAATGCGTTCTGCCCAGATTTCCAAAGGGCTCATAGGGGCTAGGCGCACCATTTCCTGCGCATAGCATTGCGCCATGCTACGTGCCAGATTACGTGCAGATGCCTCGGAAAACCCAGATTCTCGCCCCGCCAGCACCAAAGAGGTGCCTAAACGTTTGATGTCCCATTCAAATGGAGCGGAAAGCGTTTCATCAAAATCATTGATATCAAAAACTGCACTTCCTTCCGCAGAGGCATAACTGCCAAAGTTGGCCAGGTGGCAATCTCCACAGCTTTGCACTTTTAGACCAGCGGAAAGTGTTCCGGCCAAATCTGCTGCCATAACAGCAGCCGCGCCGCGTAAAAAGGCAAAGGGAGAAACGGCCATGCGTGCATAACGCACTGCTAATAATGCGCTGATTCGATGCTCCCCTTGCGTAACAAGGATAGACACCGGATCTATCCTTGTTTTTGGGGGATGCCATTCTGCCTGTTGGGTACGTGGCGCAATCTTGCGCAATTTTATGCCATTGGCATGGCGAAGGGCGCGAGGAATAAGGCTGGTGGTCTGTGCTGGAAGAGCTGAGATCATAGAACATTTTTAGGCATAGCTCTTAGAGTAAACCAACAACTCAAACGAAAAGCGTTGCAGGTATGCAGTATTCTCGTATCTCTGGCCATATTTAGAGCCAGTGTCTTTTTTAGGAACATACCTTCTCTTTCTGCCGTTCTCTGACAGGCGCATTGTGCCAGACTGGCAACTGGTAGGAACTTCGCAACCAAACATAACGTTTGCCTTGTTATATAAATGCAATACCGGGATAACCCTTTCTATCCCTGATATATTTTAAGTTTTTATCTGTTTGTGGCCTTATGCCTTCAAGGAGCACGCTTTATGACTGAAACACCCCCTCAGACACCCGCAAAATCGCACCCGGTGCTGATAGGGTTAGGTTGTTTTCTGCTGGCCATTATCCTGTTGATTGTATTCTGGTCATGGGATTGGTTTGTACCTTTGGTCAATTCCCGTGCCACGGCAATACTTCACCGCAAGACCACTATTGAGCATCTGCACGTTGCGCTTGGGCGTGTGACAACTATTCGGGTGGAAAACCTTAGGATAGAACAGCCCAAGACCTTTGATCAGGAAAAAGATCTGTTTGCTCAATCTAAGGAGCTAACCGTTTCAGTTGATGTCTGGTCTTACCTATGGCATCACGCGCTTCATATCCCGCTGATAGCGCTTACTGAGCCCAAAGCAGACATTCTTGCTCGCAAGAATGGTGAAAATAATTACACCTTTACGGAAGACGGAAAACCCGCACCAGCAAATAAGAACAAGACGGAGCAGGCCAGCAGCCTTCCTGATATTGGAGAACTGCGTATTACCAATGGTGCACTGCATGTCCGGCATGATCCGCTACAGGCTGATATGCAGATGGGAGTGGAAACCACGCCTCCGCAAGGCAACAACCGCGGATCTTTGCGTCTTACAGCTAAAGGACGTTATGCGCAGCAACCTATTACAGCCCGCTTTGTAGGGGGCACTGTTCTCTCCTTTGTTGCTGATAAGGAGCCTTATCCGGTTGATTTGTTCGTGCAAAATGGCCCTACCACAGCCACGCTGAAAGGGGATGTTGTGCATCCGCTCACACTCAGTGGGGCGCATCTCAAACTGCACTTTGCCGGGCCTGATATGTCTTTGCTGTATCCGCTTACCGGTGTACCCATTCCACGCACACCTGCGTACAGCGTTACGGGAGCCCTAAACTATACGCGCGAACATGTTGTTTTTAAAGATTTTGAAGGCAAAATGGGCACCAGTGATATTGGTGGCACCATTGAAATCAACCCACATGAAAAGCCCATATTCGTACAGGCAGACCTCCATTCCAAACAAGTAAACCTTGTTGATCTGGGAGGTTTTATTGGTGCAAAACCTGACAAGACAAAGGCAGAAGAAAAAGCGGAAGCCAAAAGCAACACGGTGCTGCCAGATACCCCTATCAACATTCCCAAACTGAATGCTGTAAATGCACATGTTACGTATCATGGTGCGCACATCGAAAATCAGAAAGTACCGCTTGATAATATTGACGCCGAATTTTTTGTGACCGATGGCGCCATTGATCTGAAACGCCTGAATTTTGCAGTGGGGAATGGTACTCTGGCCAGCTCTGCTACCCTCAAGCCAGACGGCAAGTTATTTGATACAACCGCGCGTATCGATTTTGCCCGCATTGACCTTTCACGCATTATGCAGGCTACCGCAAATTCAAAAGCCCAAGGTATTATTGGCGGGCATATGACACTCAAGGCGAAAGGTAATTCCATTGCCTCTCTGATGGCCGCAGGTAATGGGGGTCTTACGCTGGTTCTGGATCAAGGGGGGGATATTACAGCCATCTTGCCGAGTGTATTGGGTCTGCAACTGGCTAATGCTGTTCTCAGTGCGATTGGTCTCCCATCCCATACAGATATTCGCTGCTTTATTGCGGATATGCCGCTCAAGAATGGTATTGTCTCAACCAATACCTTGCTGCTTGAAACGGGCGAAGCCCGCACATTGGGTAAAGGCACTATCAATTTCCGCACAAACAAGCTGGATTATGAACTCACCACGCGTTCACAACATCCCACAATTGCTTCGCTACCAGGTGCATTCCATATTACCGGGCCTATCAAATCCCCCATGGTTCTTCCCGGTGCCGAAATTATTGGCCGCGCAGCCGCAGCTACCGGGCTTGGATTTGTTTTTCCGCCGCTTGCCTTGCTTCCAACCATTCAGTTCGGTGTAGGTGACAAATCTCTGTGCAGCCGCGCTGTTCAGGAAGTGAACAGCAATCCTGCCGCCGGGATTGCACCCGGAGCACTCTCTCATGCACGCGGTTCAGTAGGAAAACAAAAGCCTTCCTCCAAGCAAGCCCGCACAACAAACGGCAAGAAACCTGCGCCTGCTGAAAGGCCAAAAAAGGGACAACAAAAGCAAATGACACCTGCCGAAGTGCGGGCCGCATGGGAGGCAAAACTTAAGAACAAGTAATAGGAAACCGCTGTTGATGCAGGGCTCTTCTTCCTGTAAGAGCAAGCCTTATTGATTTTTATTAGTGGCTACGGATCCAAGCAAGCAGCTTGCCCGTAGCCATCGGCAGCACAATCTGTCTTGCGTTCAAAAATTTTGCAAAATTTTACCTTTTGTTTCTGGTAAGCAAAATACAATCAGTAATGCCGAACCATAAGTAAACCCCTGCCCGTTTGCCCGTAATGCCTTAAGTTCTGTCGGCGATGAAGGCTGTACGAATAGAGCTTGTTTTTCATTGTAATGCTCCAAGGTTTTGGTCTTTCTCGTTGCCTTTCAAAAGATGGGTTAGTTCATCAACAAGACAGATGCGGCCTTCTCTGAACTGATAAAAGGCAACAACTTTGATCAGACTTTCCTCACCAGAGGGGTGTGTAATACGTGCTACGTGCACTGTGGCCGCTTTATTACCCTCACACACTATGTGCTGGATATCGATTTCTAGCCGACTAAGGTTGGCACGCAAAGCACGTGTGTGAGTTTGAAAGGCGCTTACGGGAATGCAGTTTTCAGCATGGCGCCAGCGCTTACGTATTCTCAATGCTCAGGAAAAACTGGCACGAGGTGATCATGTTACCCATGTTGCCGCTGCTGTGGGTTACGAAAGCCTGGGGGCATTTGCCGCAGCCTTTAAAAAGAACACAGGATATAGCCCCAGTGCCTATGCACAACGCTGCCGTGCTAAAGCTACTCCCCCAATGTGAATAGAAGCTGCATGAGATGAAGCACGTCTGGATCTCATTATAGCCCCACCATCATGTTTACAAAACAGTTTGCGTGCGTTCATCACAATATCGCGCAAGGGAAACCGGCTCTTGCGTTTACTCTTTAATTCATAAATCTGTTGTACTGAATAATAGCAATGACACGTCTTAGAACGTGCGCCCAAGGCCCTGTCTGCATGGATATTTTTACGAGGTCGATCATGAACTGTTCCGGGGGCATGTAATGAGGAATGAAACGGGCGCAACCACACAGATTCCTCTTCGTAAAATAATAGCTCTTTTTGCTTTAGGTAGTTGTGCGCTTCTGAATATTTATGCCACTCAGCCTATCCTGCCCGATATTGCACGGCAATTTGGCGTGAGCCTGGGGGCCAGCACCTGGACAATCAGTGCCTCCACGCTAGGCGTTGCAGTTGCTGCCCCGCTGGCGGGTGCTATCTCGGATCGCTTCGGGCGCAAACACATTATGGTAATTGCGCTTATCGGGCTGATTGTCACAACCGCTAGCTGCGCTCTGGCATGGAGCTTTGCTGCTCTTTTTTCCCTACGGTTTGCACAAGGGTTACTGGTTCCGTTTATCTTTACCGCCGCCCTTGCTTACATTGCCGAGGAATGGTCGGGGCGTGCCGCAACCACCATAAACGGTGTGTATGTTGCGGGTACGGCGTTCGGTGGGTTCTGTGGCCGATTTCTTGCAGGTGCAGCCGCTGCATTAACGGGATGGCTTTCTACATTTCTTGTCTTTGCTGTTTTGCTTTCTTTCGTGCTTGCTCTTGCCGTGTTTTGTTTACCTACGGAGCGCCATTTCAAACCCAGCCCTTCCCTTTCTGAAAGTTTAAAAAGTGTCATAAAAGGCACGCAGGACTGGCGGCTACTAGCCACCTGTTTTATCGGCGCCAGCTTGCTGTTTCAGCAGGTCACCTCCTTCACCTATCTGAGCCTACGTTTGGGGGCGCCACCGTTCAGCCTGACCTCTCTAGAGGTTGGCGCCCTATTTGTGGTCTTTCTATTGCCAGTCTTGGTTACACCTTTCTTTGGGCGCCTTATTGGCTGGATTGGACGCACACAGGCTTTTCTGCTCTCACAAATAGCCGGAATTGTAGGAATTGTTCTCACACTTCCCTTCTATCTCCCTTCTATCGTGATTGGGCTGGCTCTTTCCTGCATGGCCGTTTTTGCCGGACAATCCTGTGCTACTGGTTACACGGCGCGTCATGCCAAAACGGGCCGGTCTGCGGCAACTGGCCTCTATCTTACCTGCTATTATCTAGGTGGCAGTGTTGGGGCTGTTGTTCCCGCTCCTTTTTACGCGCGTTATGGATGGCTTGGTTGCGCAGCCCTGATTTGTCTGGTTGCCCTTGCCAGTGCTGCACTCGCACGCGCAGCATGGCAAGAAATGGTTAATTGATTAATATGTAAAATTCACGATTATTTACTCATATATAAATTTATTTATTCAGAAACTAATTTTCTTCAAACCTGTTGTTATTAGATAAATGGTGGCTGGCAAAACGACCATTATACGCAGAGCTCTGTTCTTCATGTCGCCCTGCGCCGCTTTCGGAGATATATATGGTTGATATTATTTGCCGAAACAGCATTTTCTTCGATGGCCGTGGAAAATCTCCCGTCATTGCAGACGTTGCCATAACCGATGGCAAAATTACTGCAATCGGTACCCATCTTGAAGCCATACACGGTGCTATCGAGATAGAATGCCAGGGTTTGTGGTTAATGCCAGGATTACTGGATATTCATACACATCTTGATCTGGAAATCGAACTTGCCCCTGAATTGCCAGAAGTAGTACGCCACGGAACCACAACTGTTGTTATAAGCAATTGCTCCATTGGCGTGACGTATGGTCATCAGCGCCGCAATGGTGAAGACCCTATTGTTGATTGCTTCGCAAGGGTTGAGAATATGCCAAAGTCTGTTCTAAGCCGGGTTGCGGATGCCTGCTCATGGTCAGATTCACAAGGTTATCTTCACCATCTGGAAAGCCTGCCACTGGGGCCTAATGTGGTGCCGCTCATACCTCATTCCATGCTCAGGATTGAAGTTATGGGGTTAACCGCATCTATCAGCAGAGAGCCAACAAAGCAGGAGCTTGCCCAAATGGCACAACTTCTGGAAGCCGGTATGTCTCAAGGTTATGCTGGTTTCTCAACCGATGCACTGCCTTTTCATTTCCTTGCCAACACACCAAACAAAAAGAAAAAAATCCCGACCCAATATGCGCGCTTTCCAGAATTATCCCGGCTTACAAATATTGTAAGACGTTATAATCGCGTTTGGCAGGCCACTCCCCCCAAAGACGATATTTTTGCCGCAGTACGCAGTTTTATGCTGACCAGCGGGCGCCTTTACAAACAACCGCTTAAAACAACAGTATTGGCAGCGATTGACCTACAGACCAATCGTTCCGCCATGTACCTTTGCCTTCTACTATCTTTCATTCTGAATTCCCCAATGCTGAAAGGAAATTTACGTTTTCAGGTTTTATCATCATCATTTCGTATCTGGAGTGATGGTGCCATCAATCCGATAGCGGATGAAGTGCCAGAGTTTCGGGTTCTCAACGAACTGGAACTTGATGACCGTCAAGGACGTGGCCACATTCTCAATGCCCCCGCATGGGTCAAAGCATTCCGAAAAATGTGGCTTAAGGGAAAAAACGGTTGGTCTCTTGCCAGAATGTTGCGGAGGCTCCGTTTGGAGGATGTTGTGCTGACTCGGCAACTCAATGACATGATTGTAGCAGAATGCCCACTGACCGATTGGGTTGGAGAAGCGCTGGAAGCCCCTTATCGCAGGCTTCTCAAGTATCAAGCTTCAAATGGTCAGGATGTTTTTCAGCATGATGAAGAAACGGAATTTTTCGCAAGTTTTCCAAACCCAATCAAAGATGATGCAGCATTTTTCCTCCATTTGCTGCGGGCATGGGATATAGATTTGCGTTGGGAAACAACTTTTGCAAACCGTAATGCCAAAACACTCAGAAAGCTCCTGTTTCACAATCAAACCCTACCGGGTTTTAATGACAGTGGCGCACATCTTGCCAATATTGGTTTTTATGATGGAAATCTGCGTGCATTAAAAATTGCACAGCAAGAAGGATTGCAGCAGGTTTCTTGCATGGTTCATCGCCTAACAGAACTTCCTGCAAAATTTTTCGGAATCAATGCAGGATTGGTGTGCCTCGGTGCACAAGCTGATCTTTGTATTATTGACCCTGTCGCTCTTGCACAATGGAACCCAGAAAAAACCTACCACTTCATGTACCGCCCTGAATTCGGATGCAGGCAAATTGTTAATCGTCCAGATGCCGTTGTACGGAGCGTTATTATCGGCGGAAAAGTAGTATGGGATAACGGCACGTATTCAGAAGAATTCGGGAAAACTGCATACGGACGGGTAATCAGGGCAAAAGACCATGCGCAGGAAGGAGGATCTAGGTAACTATTTGATTATGTAGTATTTATTCAGGAATTTTCTTTCTAGAACTGATACTGACAGCAGTTCTGAGCATGTGGCTAAGAAAAAATAAATAAAATAAAATCAATACGTTAGTGCATATAAAAAAATAGTTCCGGGTTAGGAACATTTTTATGTTGCAACCAAAGCAGATACGCTAGAGAATGAGTAATACGATTTTACATATTCGTATTACTGGAGTTCTCACATGCATCTGCTCTCGCCTCTCCGGAAAGCTCTCTTGGCTGGTGTTTGTGCTGCGGCAACTTTTGTCTCAGCCTCCGCATCTGCTGCAACACTGAAAGTTGGTTATAGCGACTGGCCCGGTTGGGTTGCATGGCAAGTTGCCATTGATAAAGGCTGGCTGAAGGAAGCTGGCGTGGATGCCGACTTCCAGTGGTTTGATTACAGTGCCTCTCTGGATGCCTTTTCTGCACACAAGCTTGATGCTGTTATGGCAACAAATGGTGATGCACTGGTAACAGGCGCAAATGGCCACAAGGGTGAGATGATCCTTGTAACAGACTATTCCGATGGCAATGATATGGTGGTGGCCCAGCCGGGAATTACCGATATGCAGGGCCTTAAGGGCAAATCTGTTGCGGTTGAAGAAGGATTGGTAGATCATCTCCTTTTGCTCAAAGGTTTGGAAAAAGCCGGTATGAGCGAGAAAGATGTCAAGCTAGTTAATACCAAAACCAATGAAACCCCTCAGGTTCTGGCTTCTGGCGAAGTTGCAGCCGTGGCTGCTTGGCAGCCTAATGCAGGCCAAGCCTTACATATGGTGCCCGGAGCGCGCCCGGTGTTTACATCGCATGAAGTGCCCGGATTGATTTATGATACTATCGTTGTTGATCCACAGTCCTTGCATGATAACCGCGATCAATGGCAGCGGTTGGTTGGTGTGTGGGATCGTGTTGTTACTTACATTCAGGATCCCAAAACGCAGCCTGATGCCCTACGCATTATGGCAACCCGCACAGGGGTTTCTCCAAACACTTACAAACGCTTCCTAAAAGGCACGCATCTTCTGACACTTTCAGATGATAAAACTGTCTTTACAAAAAAGGATGGTTTGGACTCTCTCTACGGTTCTTCTGCCATCTCTGATGCCTTCAATGTACGTTACGGCGTGTATAAAACGCCGCAAAATGTGGGCAGCTACATTGATCCATCCTTTGTAAACGCCGTGAAATAAGGCTGAGGTAGGAGACCGCGATGCAAGGCCTTGCCGCCTCATGGAGATTGTATGGCCGGACAGACCGAACGGCACGTGGAGTGTTCGGTATTCTGGCGGTTCTCCTACCTTTACTAACATGGAGTGCTGTAAGCTACCTGCCTTTTATATGGCATCCGCAGGTGCTCATCACTGATCCCGGTGGAGAAGATTATCTTGAATCCGGTATGAGGATGAAGCGCGCAGACTTCAACCGCGCTGTGGATGAGATGCGAGCAAAACAACTGCCCGCTCCACAAGGAATTGCAACAAACCCTGTTTATTTCCCATCCCCTGGAGAGGTGCTGTCAGCCTTCGTGCATGCGTTTACCTCTGCGGCGCCAACTGGTGCAGAGCATTCCATCACGCAGGCTTTCGGGCACAGTATTCGGATTATTTTCTGGGGTTTTGTTATCTCGTCACTCATCGGGGTGCCGTTGGGTGTGTTGTGTGGCGCTTTGCCAGCCATGGCGCGCCTTATTGAGCCATCGGTAGATTTTTTTCGCTACCTGCCTGCCCCTGCCTTTGGCGCACTCGCTGTTGCTATTCTTGGTATTTATGATGCGCCCAAGATTGCTATTATTGTTATTGGCACGCTGTTCCAGCAAATACTTGTTATTGCCAACACAACCCGCAAACTGGATTTTGCCCTTATTGAGGCGGCACGCACACTTGGTGCACGCGGATTAAGACTGCTTTTTCGTGTGGTGATACCGGGGATTCTGCCTGATCTGTACCGTGATCAACGCATCCTGCTAGGTTGGGCTTGGACGTATTTGATCGTAGCGGAGCTGATTGGCACATCATCTGGTATTACGTGGTTTATTACACAACAAGCCCGCTACCAGCATTTTGATAATGTGTACGCGGCTATGGCTCTTATCGGAATTGTCGGGCTGGGTACGGATATGGTTCTGGGCCTGCTGGCACGTAAGTTCTTTACATGGAAAAGGGAGAATGCCTGATGACCCAAAATTCTCTCCCTGACTATCGCATTTTACCGCCAGATGTGGCTGAACGCATGGCGCACATCAAACAGCGTGAATGTGTATTGAAAATTGACCATGTTGGAAAAGTATTCACCCAAAAGCGTAACCAGACCATAGCGCTGGAAGACATCAATTTAGACATCCATCGGCGTGAATTTGTATGTGTTGTTGGCCCATCCGGTTGCGGTAAATCTACACTTATCCGCATTCTTGCCGGGCTGGAAGACACGACCATAGGGGGTATCCTTGTGGATGGAAAACCAGTAAATGGCCCCGGCCCTGATCGCGGCATGGTGTTTCAGAAATACACGCTCTTTCCATGGATGGATGTGTGCCGCAATGTAATGTTTGGCATTGAAATGGGCGGAACTTCCAAGGTGGAAGCGCGCCGAGAAGCCATGCAATGGCTCCAGATTGTGGGGCTGGAACAATTTGCATCTTCTTTCCCGCATCAGCTTTCAGGCGGCATGCAACAACGCGTTGCCATTGTGCGCGCATTAGCTGCACGCCCACGCGTGCTGCTAATGGATGAATCCTTCAGCGCGCTGGATGCCCAGACACGCCTGAAAATGCAGAATTATCTGATGGAGATCTGGCGCAAAATAGACATTACCATTGTGTTTATCACCCATGATCTGGATGAAGCCATTTATCTGGCAGACCGGATACTTGTGCTTAAGCCACGTCCGGGCCGGGTAGAGGAAGTTATCGAAGTACCGCTTTCCCGCCCCCGCCGGGCTACACAGATGACCTCAGACGAATTCCTCGCGACAAAAGCCCATCTGGAGGCACTCATTCGCTCCTTTGGTGATAACACCGAGGAAACGGATGAAGGAGCGGAAGATTTCAACATCCCCCTCCTCACCCTCGTAACAGATAAGGCGGAATAGGACGAACACTCATGAGCAGCCGGGAAACAAAAGAACAGGTCAGCCGTATCAGCGTTTCTCTGCCACCGGGGATCTTGCACGAACTGGATGCCATGGTGGCCGAAAAAGGCTATGCCAGTCGTTCACAAGCCATACAGAACATCCTGCATCAGGAGCTTATGGCATCACGGAAAGACTGCGCTGAGGAGTTGATGGCTGGTGTCATCATTCTCTTTTACAACAACGCCGCAACGGGTCTTTCCCAAAAACTGGCTGAACTGCAATACGAAAATCTGGCTGAGGTTATCAGCTCCCTGCATGTCAACCTCGTGCGCCGTCAGACACTTGAGGTGCTTCTGGTGCAAGGGCAGGTCAAAAAGCTTCAGGAGATTGCAGATCAGTTTATGACGCAATCTGGGGTTATTTCGGGAAAACTCCATCTTATTGCGTCTCTTATTCCGCCTGTTCATGAAAAAGGCCGTCCCCCACAGCTCGACACTGTGCCGTGCTGAATATCATTTTTTCAATTCACTCCACTCCACAATACAGGAGCGTTCCATGCAGATAGATCAACAGACCCCCGAATGGTATCGCGCCCGCTACAACCAACTTCGCGATCAAGCATTGCTCAAGGAAAATAGTGCACGCCCGGCTGCTGCGCCTATTGAAATGGCAGAAGGCAGCGTTCTGCACCGTGAAACCATACCGGGAGGTTGGTACTGGAGCACACTTTTACCACGTGGGCAGGCGCTGCGGCTGATCAATACCCATGGCAATAATGGTGTTTCCGTAGGCATTTGGAACGCAGATGATCATAGTGAACGTTACAACGCGGGTGACACCATCAAACTGCAATGGACCACATGCTTGACAACAGGGCGTGTTCTGTTCTCTGATATGGGGCGTGTACTTGCTTCCATTATCAATGATTCCTGCGGCTTTAGTGATACACTCATGGGTGGCAGCACGCCGCAAAGCAATGCGCGCAATTTTGGTAATGCGGGCTTGCGTAATACCCGGAACAATCTGCGCCTGATTGCTGGCAAGCATGATATGGCCCAGCATGATGTTACATCCTGCATCAGTTTTTTCTCTCATATCAGCACGCAAGCAGATGGCAGCTTCCGCTGGGTTGAAGGCGATGTGCAGCCGGGGGACTATGTAGATCTGCGTGCAGAAATGAATCTGCTTGTTGCTGTCTCCAACTGTCCGCACCCGTTGGCACCAGATAAAACCTTTGCCCCTGCCCCAATTGATGCCGTGCGCTGGCAAGCTCCTGCTTTTAAGTCAGATGATCTTTGCCGGACATTTTGCGAAGAAGCCCGCCGTGGCTTCGAAAACACAGATCCCCTCTTTGCCTGATCCAGGAACCAGACCCATGCCAGAATATGATATCAGCAAAGTTTTCTCTGCCATCACTCTAGATCAGGTTGTGCCTGCCCGCGTGCCGTGGTCTGGCGTTGTGCGCAAGGGGCAGGTTTTGCGCATTATTGACCTTGAAAGCCAGCAGGCGGTGGATGCCCTGTTCTATAATGCACACGCTTATTACGAACGTTACAGTGCGCAAGACACTCTTCTGAATCAGGGATCTGCCTATATTGGTAAAGGTGGACGCCTGTTTTCTAACGAAGGCAATGTGCTCATGACAGTTGTGGAAGATACTTGCGGGCGCCATGATACGCTGGCCGGTGCCTGTAGCTGTGAATCCAATACTGTACGCTTTGGGCACGAAACAAAATATATGCATGCATGCCGTGAAAACTTCCTTCTGGAAGTAGAAAAATACGGCATGGGCAAGCGTGATATCGTCAATAATGTTAATTTCTTCATGAATGTTCCCATTATGCAAAATGGTGAACTGGTTATTGACGATGGGCTTTCCATCCCCGGTGGTTTTGTTGATTTGCGTGCCGAAATGGATACGCTTGTTGTGCTGTCAAACTGCCCACAGGTCAACAATCCCTGCAACGGTTTCACACCCACGCCTATCCGCGTGGTTATTGGTGACCCCGCTTCTATTTGACACACCGAAAGATTAGCTATGTTCACTAAGGTTCTCATTGCCAATCGTGGAGAAATTGTCCGGCGTGTCAGTCGCACACTCCAGCGCATGAACATCGCTTCTGTAGCGGTATGCTCGGAAGCAGATCGCTTTACGCCCCCTGTTCTGGAAGCAGATGAAGCCGTGCTGCTCGGTCCGGCTGCAGTAACAGATAGTTATCTGAACATGGATGCTATTCTGGATGCCTGTTCCAACACGGGCGCACAGGCTGTTCATCCCGGTTATGGGTTCCTTAGCGAACGTGCGGAATTTGCTGAAAAACTGGCCGAACGCGGTATTCGCTTCATGGGGCCACGCCCTGAACATATGCGTATGTTCGGCCTTAAGCATACAGCGCGTGAGCTGGCCAAACAGAACAACGTGCCGCTCCTGCCCGGTTCTGATATCCTGAACTCAGCCGATGAAGCCGCAATTGAAGCCGCGCGTATTGGTTACCCCGTCATGCTTAAAAGTACGGCAGGTGGTGGCGGCATTGGCATGCAAGTGTGCCATAACGAAACAGAATTGCGAGATTGCTTTGCTGCGGTCTCTCGTATGGGCGGCAATAATTTTGGCGACGCACGTGTTTTTCTTGAAAAATTCATTGCCTGCGCCCGCCACGTTGAAGTGCAAATTTTTGGGGATGGAAAAGGCAATATTCTCACGCTAGGTGAGCGCGATTGTTCCCTGCAGCGCCGCAACCAGAAGGTTATTGAAGAAACCCCGGCCCCCGGCCTTTCAGATACAACCCGCCAAGGCCTGCGTGAAGCAGCCCGTGCATTAGGTTCTGCCGTTGCATATGAATCCGCTGGCACGGTGGAGTTTATCTACGACACCGAAAGTAGCGAGTTCTATTTTCTTGAAGTAAACACCCGGCTACAGGTTGAGCACTGCGTTACCGAAGAGGTATTTGGCATAGACCTTGTGGAATGGATGGTACGCCAAGCAGATGGCAGTCTGATCTTACCACCGCAGGACAGCCTTATTCCGCAAGGCGTGGCAGTGGAAGCGCGTGTTTATGCTGAAAATCCTGCCGAAAATTTCCGTCCCTCAACTGGTCGCCTTACCGAGGTAAGTTTTGCACCAAACGTGCGGGTAGATGGATGGATAGAAACCGGCACCGAAGTAACCCCTTACTACGATCCAATGCTGGCAAAAGTTATTGCGCACGGGGCTACGCGAGAAGATGCCTTCCATAAACTTCATGAGGCTCTTTCTCGCTCCCGCATAGGGGGGCTGGAAAGCAACCTAGATTACCTACGTGCCATTACATCGGCTCCTGCCGTGCTTGAGGGACGTGTATTCACAGGTCTTCTCAATAACTTTGCCTATATGCCAACGACTATTGAAGTTATCTCTCCGGGTTTGCAATCTACCGTGCAGGACTGGCCCGGGCGCATTGGATACTGGGATGTAGGTGTGCCCCCCAGCGGCCCTATGGATGATCGCAACTTTCGGCTGGCTAATCGCATTGTTGGCAATGCGGATGGTGTAGCGGCTTTGGAGTTCACCGTTTCTGGCCCGGTTCTTCGCTTTAACGCTCCTGCCGTCATTGGTCTTTCTGGGGCATTTATGCCTGCCACGCTGGATGGCAAAGAGGTGCCTTACTGGGAACCTGTTGCGGTCAAGGCCGGTCAGATTTTAGCTTTGGGGCAGATTAAGGGGGCTGGCCATCGCACTTACCTTGCCATTCGAGGGGGTATTGATGCACCGCTTTATCTGGGGTCTTGCGCCACATTCATGCTTGGGCAGTTTGGTGGCCATGCTACAGGCCAATTGCGTACGGGTGATGTTTTACGCCTTGCAGCCCCACAGGCAGATGCGCGCCCCACAACCACCATTGCGCAGGAAGATCGCCCCGAGCTAACCCGCATGTGGGAACTGGGCGTGCTATACGGCCCACATGGCGCGCCAGATTTCTTCCGAGATGAAGATATTGCAGAGCTATTTTCCAGCGAATATGAAGTGCACTTCAACAGCGCACGCACTGGTGTTCGGCTGATTGGGCCTAAACCACGCTGGGCACGCACAGATGGCGGTGAAGCTGGACTGCACCCCTCCAACATTCATGACAATGCTTATGCCATTGGTGCAATTGATTTTACAGGGGATATGCCCATCCTGCTGGGGCCGGACGGCCCCAGTTTGGGTGGCTTTGTGTGCCCAGCCGTGCTTGTGCGTGATGAATTGTGGAAAATGGGGCAGTTGCATCCCGGAAACAAAGTGCGTTTCCGCCGCGTGCAGCCCCAACCGCTGAACGTGGATTTTCTGCCAGCTCCTATTATGGGTGACAGCCCTATTCTCTTTCGTTCGGAAGGCGAAATCCCAGTTGTGTACCGCCGTGCGGGTGAAAACTATCTGCTGCTCGAATTCGGCCCGCCAGAACTGGACGTTACATTGCGGCTGCGTGCGCAACTCGTGCTGGAACGTCTAAAAGCCGAAGCCATAAAGGGTATTATAGACCTTACGCCCGGTATTCGCTCCCTACAGGTGCATTACAATCCTGATGTCATTCCTCTTTCCACTCTGCTGGAAACCCTGCATGGCATTGAGCAAGCTCTGCCTTCAGGCGATGATGACATTGTGGTGCCAAGCCGTATCGTGCATCTGCCCGTATCATGGGATGATGAGCAGGCACGCTTGGCCATGCAGCGTTATCAGGAGCTTGTACGGCCAAATGCGCCATGGTGCCCTTCTAACATTGAGTTCATACGGCGTATTAACGGCCTTCCTTCCATTGAGTCTGTAAAGAACATCATCTTCAGCGCCTCTTACCTTGTTATGGGGTTAGGCGATGTTTATCTGGGTGCCCCTGTCGCCACCCCTATTGATCCGCGCCATCGGCTTGTAACCACCAAATACAACCCCGCCCGTACATGGACACCAGATAACGTGGTGGGTATTGGCGGAAGCTATATGTGTATCTATGGCATGGAAGGCCCTGGTGGTTATCAGCTATTTGGTCGTACCACGCAGGTTTGGAATACATGGCGCACAACAGATGTGTTTCATGAAGGTACGCCGTGGCTTTTAAGATTTTTTGATCAGATCCGTTTCTATCCTGTTTCGCATGATGAGCTGATGGAAGCGCGTGCTGCTTTTCCGTATGGCCGTTTTTCCGTCAAGATTGAGGAAACACAGTTCAGCCTGAAGGAATATCGCGCTTTTCTTGAAAGCAATAAGGAAGAAATTGCCGCTGCTCAAGCCCGGCAACAAGCCGCCTTTGAAGCCGAACGGCAAGACTGGATTGCGAAGGGCCTTGATACATTCGAGGAAGAAACGAATGATAATCAGGCTGATGAATCTATCCTACCCGAAGGCCATATGGGGGTGGATAGCCCCGTACCCGGCAACGTATGGCAACTGCCTGTAAACGTGGGGGACCACGTTAAGGTAGGCGATACAGTCGCCATTATTGAATCCATGAAAACGGAAATGAAGATTTCCTCCCCAGCCACCGGTATCGTGACTGAAATTCTCTGTCGCAAAGGGCGCGAAGTGCGAGGTGGTGAACGCATTATGGTTGTCCGCACAAGCTGATTTTTTATGCTCCTCCAACGCTGATAGAACAGGAAAAAACATGACCCTGCCCAATATGTTGCAGATCACCCCGCTGCTTTCCGCCTATCGCGCCGGAACGCTTACGCCTACCAACATGGTGCATGAAGTTATTGCACGTATTGATGCCTATACCACCCAAGATCCGGCTGTGTGGATCAGCCGGGTTCCAACAGAAAAGCTCTTGGCCCGCGCTGCTGAATTGGAAAGACAAACTGCCGCTGATCTTCCGCTTTACGGTATTCCGTTTGCTGTAAAAGATAATATTGACGTTGCAGGTTTGCCCACAACCGCTGCATGCCCGGCCTTTGCCTACACGCCCCAAGAAAGCGCTGAGGTTGTACAACGTTTGGAAGCTGCGGGCGCTCTTGTTATCGGCAAAACCAACCTTGACCAGTTTGCAACTGGCCTTGTTGGAATGCGCTCACCTTATGGCCAACCACATTGTGTGTTTAACCCTGACTATGTTTCTGGCGGTTCAAGTTCTGGGTCTGCTGTTGCTGTTTCCGCTAGGTTGGTATCGTTCGCACTTGGCACAGATACGGCGGGTTCGGGCCGCGTGCCGGCCGCATTTAACAATATTGTTGGGCTTAAACCATCACGAGGTGTACTCAGCACATATGGCCTTGTTTCTGCCTGTGAATCTCTAGATTGTATCTCAGTTTTTGCAGGTTCAACGGCTGATGCGTGGGATGTTGAGCAGATTGCCGCTGCACCAGATGCACGCGCACCCTACTCGCGTGTACGAGATATCCGGCCATTACCCCTTACAACCTTTCGGTTCGGGGTGCTGAAACAAGAAGATCGGTTTTTTGATGGTAACGCGGCAAATGCTGCGCTCTATGCCCATGCCATTGATCTGCTTGAACAGATGGGCGGTACGCCCGTTGAATTAGATTTTGCCCCCCTAAAGGAAACCGCAGCCCTACTTTATAGCGGCCCCTTTGTGGTGGAAAGATTAGCCGCGATAAAGGATTTTTACAGCACGCATCGTCAGGATATGGACCCAACAGTTGGCACCATCATTGATGGTGCCCAAAAATATACAGCCACAGATGTGTTTGAGGGCATTTATCGCCAACACAGCCTCCAGCAAACAGCACAACGCATGTGGGCTGACTTTGACATCATGCTGCTGCCAACGGCGCCGCGTATTGTTACAAAGCAGGAGGTTATTGAGCAACCCATTGCAGCCAATAGTTTGCTGGGAACCTATACCAATTTTGTAAATCTGCTTGATATGGCAGCCTGTGCTGTACCTGCCGGTTTTGCGCCAGATGGCCTTCCTTTTGGGGTAACATTTATTGCCCCGGCCTTCACCGATCAGGATTTGGCCAAATTGGCCGGGCGTTTTCATGATGCTTTAAATGAAGCTATTGGGGCAACACGCACGGATAAACCCGTATCAAAAGAAGCCAATGATACTCTAGCCCATGATCGTGTGCTTCTGGCTGTGGTTGGAGCGCATCTCGAAGGCTTTCCCCTTCACTGGCAGCTTGAGCAGGAACATGCTGTTTTACGGAGTACCACACGCACGGCCCCAGATTATCGCCTGTTTGCCCTGCCCGATGCCACGCCCCCCAAGCCGGGCCTTGTGCGCGAACGGGGCTTTAAGGGTAATGGGCTGGAAGTGGAGGTTTACGAGCTTGATGCCGCAGGCTTTGGGCGCTTTGTAGCTTCTGTTCCACAACCCATGTCCATCGGTCGGATTACGTTAGAGAATGGGAAAGAGGTTTGCGGCTTTCTCTGTAGTGAAGCCGTGGCCCGTAGTGGTGTCGATATTACGGAAACAGGTGGCTGGCGGTATTACATGCAGACGCAGTAAACAACACCTAAAGTCTCATCTTCAAGGCAAGTATATTATGAGGTGCTGCCTGCTTTAGTGGAGGGCTTTCGTTATCCAAAAGTCTCGATAATTCACATTATTGTAGGGCCATTGTGATCTTGAGTAACGGCCCTTTATGATGACTGTTGTTCTTGAGAGAAATGGAGAGTTCACCCAATGACTACCCTCGGTTTAGTCGATGCCGAACAGCGCAACATGGTGGCTTCATTTCCGGCCTTCGATCCTGAACAGGATGATTTGATGGCATTCCGCCGCGACTTGGTGGAAGGAACAACAGCTCTTTTAAATTCCAGATCGATTCAATATGAGGAGCAGTTGGTTCCCGGCACTGATGACGCTCCTGATGTTCGTATCATCTTGTTTCACCCACCTAAATCCAAAAGAACAACGTCTGCTATTCTCTATGTTCATGGTGGCGGGATGATTGCAGGTACGCCCGACATGCAGGCTGGCACACTTGGCCGACTGGCATCTGAAACAGGCACCATGATTGTCTCGGTTGATTATCGGCTTGCACCCGAAGCGCCTTTCCCTGGTGGTCTGGAAGACGTTTATGCTGCCCTTATATGGCTGCATGACTGTGCGGAAGAAATGGGGATTGATTCCGATCGTATCATGGTTATGGGCGATAGTGGTGGAGGTTGCCTAGCTGCCGCCACAACCCTTCTGGCGCGTGATCGTGGCAAGGTGAAATTACACGCCCAAGTTTTAATTTACCCAATGCTTGATTTGCGCACAGGTGGTGCAAATGCACCTTCTGATGATCCTACAACTGGAGAATTTGTCTGGACACGCGCCCAAAACCAACACGCATGGTCTGCCGTGCGTGGAAAGCTGGCGGCTGATGATCCGCGGTTTGGCTATTTATCACCCGCCTTCATGCCCGATCTCTCTGGATTGCCAGCAACATTCATTATCACGGGTGCACTGGATCTGTTTCGTGATGAAGATATAACTTTTGCGCATCGCCTATGGAAAGCGGCCGTGCCAACAGAACTTATCGTTTATGCAAACGCAGTGCATGCCTTTGATCTGCTACCTTCTGCCCTTGGCGAACGTGTGCGCCATGATGTGTTAGAAGCTGTGCGTCGCCTGCTCTAATGCGCACATATCTGTTATTTTGGTTTTAGAATTAGGGATAATTTGTAGAAGGAACATTCTTCCATCACTTGCAAATCTGTTACCAATTACGGACACTCCTCTTTCTCATGAAACACGCATAACTTTGTCATAATACGATAGAGAGTTGTGTTATTGAGCGCATGAACATGGCAGATAAAGGGAATTTTCGGTGGATACAGAGCATAAACAGATTTCTGAAGACACCGATCAACCCCAGCCTACCGAAACACCTGTACTGCAAATCGCGCTACAAGAAGCCGTAAATGCAAGCCTTTGGGAAAACAGTGTTCCCATTCTTGAAGAGCTTGCCTTCGACAACAAAACCGATATCGAATATCCTACTGTTGAAATTAGCATCAGCAGTGAACCCCCGTTTCTTACGCCGCGTTCATGGATGTTGCAGCAGGTTCGGCCCCAAGAACTGCGTGTGCTGAATGACCGTGATATCACGCTTGATGGGGCATTGCTCTCTGCCCAAACTGAAGCATCCAAAGCCGTAGTAACTGTTACCGCACATGCCGGAGAGCAGGAATTAACCAGAATCACCCGTGATGTTCGTGTATTGGCACGGAATGAGTGGGGCGGCCTATGTGGTATTCCCGATATTCTTGCCGCATTTGTTTTACCGAATGACCCTGCGATAGCCCGTATTTTGCGCACTGCTTCCGATATTTTACGGCAGGCAGGGCAATCTCCTTCTCTGGAAGGGTATCAGGGCGATAAAGCCAGAGTATGGGCGCAGGCACAGGCGCTTTGGTGTGCCATTTGTGGGTTAAACATCACCTATATCAACCCTCCTGCATCGTTTGTAGAACATGGGCAACGCATTCGCCTCCCCTCTCAGGTGTATGAAGAACGGCTTGCCACCTGTCTGGATACCACTGTTCTATTTGCCGCCTGCCTTGAGGCCATAGGCCTGCGCCCCTTGATTGTCCTTACCAAAGGGCATGCCTTTGCGGGGTTCTGGCTTTCTCAGCAGGATGCGGGGGCATCTATTGTTCAAGACCTTCCGGGCATACGTAACCGGCTGAAACTTGATGACCTGCGGGTTTTCGAAACAACGCTGGTAACGGCGGCCCGCAAACCCGGCTTTGCAACGGCTTGTGAGCGCGGAGAAGCCAACCTGCGTGATATCGGCGATGATGATGAGGACGCATTCCGCGAAATTATCGATGTGCACCGCGCACGTCTTCGCCGCATTCGCCCACTTTCTACGCCGGGTTCTCATACAGATACCAATCTTGATGAAGCCTCGGAAGATGCTTCCGAACAGCCGCTCTTTGAAGCTGCTCCTACCTTGCGGGAAGAACGGGAGGAAGAACAGCTACCAGATCGCCCGGCTGATCGTGTTCAGCGCTGGTGCAATCGCCTTCTTGATATGTCGGCACGCAACCGCCTGCTTAATCTACCAAAGTCTGACCGTCAGCAGATTGAAATTGATTGCCCAGAGCCAGCAGCGCTGGAAGACATGCTGGCAGACATGCGTGCTGGCGGTAACGCCAAACCTTTGCGCTTTATTTCCGCACCAGACCTGATGGATGAAGCAGACCCCCGCAACAAGGCGCTTCATCAAGGGCGCCATCATGAGGATACCGCACGCGCCTATGCTATAGAGGCTCTTACGCGGCGTGAGATTGTTGTTCCGCGCAAGAAAGAGAACCTCCAGAACGCCCTTATCGAGATTTATCGTCAAGCCAGAGCCGCCGAACAGGAAGGTGGCACAAACGTGCTCTTTCTAACCATAGGAGCCTTGGCTTGGACACCACAGGACAAGAGTAAACCTTATCTGGCGCCGCTCATTCTTGTTCCGGTTATTCTGGAACGGGCCAGCATCAAATCTCCCTTTACGCTGCGCGCCCATAGCGATGAAACCCGCATAAACACAACACTGCTGGAAATGCTGCGAGCGGATTATGATATCCGCATCCCCCTACTGGAGCATGAAAATCTTCCCGAAGATGCTTCGGGGCTGGATGTGCCAAAAATTATCGAAGCGTTCCGGCTTCATCTACGCCATATTCCGGGCTGGGAAATTCGTGAACACGTTAGCCTGACAACATTAAGTTTTTCAAAGTTCTTAATGTGGAAAGACCTTCTTGAACGGCGCGACAAGCTCGCTACCAATGATGTTGCAAGCCGCCTGTTAAATGGTGTCAAAGAAACAGAACAGGAGGGTGCAACACCATCCGTCAGATTTGATGATTCTCAGGATCTTGATACAGCATTGGCTGAAGCCGATCTGGTTTGCCCGATGGAAGCAGATTCATCACAACTCAAGGCTGTTGCGCGTGCGGCTGCGGGCGAAAATTTTGTGCTGATTGGGCCGCCCGGAACAGGTAAAAGCCAGACCATTGGCAACATTATTGCCAACACCCTTGCGCAAGGCCGCACCGTGCTGTTTGTGGCCGAAAAACGCACTGCACTAGAAGTTGTGCGTAATCGGCTGGAAAAGCTGGGCATTGCTGAATTCTGTCTGGATCTGTTTTCGCCCAAAGCCAATAAAATGGGTGTGCTCCAGCAATTTCAATCTGCTCAAGCCGCGTTGGAAGATTTTCAGCAAGAAGAATACGCACACACCAAACAAGCGCTTGATGCATTGCGCCTTGAACTGAATGCTTATGTTCATGCGCTCCACACCCCATACCGAAATGGCTGGACGCCTTACCGCGGTATTGGCATGACATTGCGTGCGCAGGAAGAAAAAATCGTACGCGTTCCTCTTGAGTGGCTTAATGCTGATACGCATTCAAAAACAGATTACGACAACCTCGTGCAGGCCGCTGAAGACCTTGCCACACTGTATGCCCGTATTGGTGATATTGTTGTATCGCCCCAATTAGCCGGGCTTGAGCAAACAGAATGGTCTCCGCTATGGGAGGCTCGGTTGCTGGATACAGTCAATGGAACACTGGCAGCCTTGGGAAAGCTTCGCAACGCGGCACATGATGTAGTCAAGGCGCTTGCGTTAGGGGCAGATGATTTATCGTTTGTGCGCCTTGGCCAGATTGATGCGCTATGTGCACATTTATTACAGCCACATGCAGCAGGTTGGGCGTTTGGAGATACCGCTCAGGACATTTGCGATCAGGTGCTTGCTGAAAAAGAACATGTTGCCCAACACAGCGCCTTGACTGAAGACCTGAATACACGTTGGAAAGAAAGCGTTGGCACACTGCCTGTGTCTGACATTCTTGCTGAATGGCAGACAACAAAGGATAAATGGCTCTTAGCCCGTTCCATGGGGCAAAAATCCATCCGCAAGCGGTTGAATGATCATGCCATAGCGATGCCGGAAGATTGCGAAAGCGATCTGGAAAAGCTGGTGGAACGCAAGACTATAGCCAGCAAGCTGGAGGAAGCACCGCACAAGGCACATATTGGTGCTCTATGGCGCGGTCTTGATACAGATTTCGATCAGATAAATCTTGTTTTTGAATGGGGCCAACGCGCCAGAAGCCAGCTTGCCGGGTGTATGACAGATACTGCCGCCCTTCTTTCAGCTCGTGCTCATCTCAAAACCTTATTGACAGAAGGGCAAGACCTGCTGGCACTGGGCGGCAGTGTTCATACTGTAATAACGCAGTATCGGGCTGCCTTTTCATCACTAGAAGCAACCCTAAAAACACTCGCCGAGTGCAGTGCCAGTGATATCAGCACCTTGGTAAACCCTAAAGCTGCTGACTGGCTCAGCGAAATCCAGGAAAAACTACAAAACTGGAAAAACTCTGCGCGTGAATTACGAGATTGGTGTGCATGGCAACGTGCCTGCCACCATGCAGCACAACTGGGCTTAACACCGCTGGTGACAGCAATTGAGCACGGTCTGGTTACGCCAGAAGATGTTCTTTCTGTTTTTGAGGCCAATTACGCCCGCTGGTGGACCATGCATGCCGTAAGTAATTCCGCATTGTTAAGCGGTTTTGTGGCGGCAACTCATGAAGGCCGTATCCTCCGTTTTCGTGAACTTGATGAAAAACTGAAAAACCTTGCCATACGGTTGATACGCGCACGCTTGGCAGGAAAAATTCCGGGGGAAGCTGCGCGGCAGCACGATCCCGAATACAAAGTATTAACCCGCGAAATTGCAAAAAAGACACGTCATCTTCCTGTGCGCCAATTGGCAGAGAAAATGCCCAGCGCCCTGCGAACATTAACCCCATGCCTGATGATGAGCCCGCTTTCAGTTGCCCAATATCTACCAGCAGATGCAGAACCTTTCGATCTGGTAATTTTTGATGAAGCATCCCAGATTGCAACATGGGATGCCATTGGCGCTATTGGCCGGGGGAAACAGGTTATTGTTGTTGGAGACCCCAAGCAGCTTCCACCAACAGACTTTTTTGTGGCAGGCAGAGCTGCTGACGATGTTGCGACATCCGATGAAATGACAGACCTTGATTCCATCCTGGACGAATGTCTTGGGGCTGGTATTCCTGCCATTAGTCTGGAATGGCATTATCGGAGCCGCCATGAAAGCCTGATCGCTTTTTCCAACCAGACATATTATAGCGGCAACCTTGTTACCTTTCCCTCACCTGTTACATCCGATCAGGCTGTGTCGTTCCGTTTTGTGCCCAAAGGTGTTTACGAACCCGGACGCAACGGGTCCCACACCAACCCTGTAGAAGCACGTATGGTCGTTGCGGAAGCAGTAAAGATCATGCGTGATGGGCGTGAACGTTCGGTTGGTATTGTAACCTTTAATGGTGAACAGCAAAAACTTATTGTGGATCTTCTGGAAGCAGAAGTTCGCAAAGATCCCAGCCTTGAAAGATTTACAGGTGATGCGGCACCAGAGCCTCTGCTTGTAAAAAATCTGGAAAATATTCAAGGTGAAGAGCGCGATGTTATGCTGTTCTCTCTAACGTATGGGCCGGATGTTACGGGCAAGATCTCCATGAATTTTGGGCCGCTTAACCGAGATGGTGGTGAACGGCGCCTGAATGTTGCCATCACCCGCGCCAGAGAGCAGTTGATTGTGTTCGGGTCACTCCGTGGCGATCAGATTGCAATTGAGCGGACGCGTGCCGCAGGTGTGCGTGATCTGCGCCGTTTTCTGCTATTTGCTGAACGCGGTGCAACAGCACTGGCAGGTGCACATGAAGGTTCCGTAGGCGGTTATGACAGCGTATTTGAAGTTGAAGTTGCAACCATGCTGCGCACCAAAGGCTGGAATGTTACAACGCAAGTGGGTGTATCCGGCTTCCGTATTGATCTGGGTGTGATTGATCCTGATCTTCCCACCGCATTTCTGGCTGGTATTGAATGTGATGGTGCCACCTACCACCGAAGCGCCACTGCGCGTGATCGGGATAGATTGCGGCAGGCTGTCCTGGAAAACCTTGGTTGGAATATCCTGCGCATTTGGTCTACAGACTGGTGGACCAATGCGCCGCGTGAAGTAGAACGGATTGACCGTGCCTTGAACGGCTTTTTGGAAAAAACCCGCAAAAAACGCGCTGAACAAGCAGAACACGATGCCGCAATGGCTGCTGCAAGCCTGAATGAAATTGTCCCCGAAATAGAGGAAATTTCGGCTCCTCCGTTGGGTACACAACAAATAGAGCCACCCCCACAAACCTCAGCCCCCGAAGTGTTGGCAATATCTGCACCACCAACGGAACCCCTTTACGCCAAGGCTCCGGCTGAGAGTGTTGCACCAACAACTGAGAAACCAGTTATTGATCCCTCACGCTTTAATCAGGAAGATTATCTTCAAACCTTAACACAACTGATTCATCAGAGTGTGGATGAAGCAGGCGTTATACGTGAAGATGTGCTGATCCAGACACTCTCGCGCGATCATGGCTTTGCACGGGTGAACAGAGATATCCGAGAGCGTATTCAGCGCGCTGTTCCTTCATCACTTGGCCGCACAGAAGAAAATGTTGGCGTATTCCTGTGGTCAGAGCGCCTGCCTGTTTCTGCACGCCTGCCTTTGGCGTCATGCGCTTCAGAAAAAAATGTAGATCCTGCCAAGGTACCCCTGCCCGCTCTTGTGGATCTTGCCTGTCGCGCCATTGCGATTGATTGTCCGGATGATGAAGCCATTACGCGTATGCGCGATGCCTGCGGCATGAGCCGAATGGGGCAAGCAACACGCACGCGCTTTGCTGAAGCTTTGCAAGCAGCACGCCAGATAAATACCAATCAAGACGAGCCATCATTCTGAAACAGCATTACTCATGATAGCCGCCCGGCAATCAGGCTGCACGGGTTGGGCGGTGATCACCCGCAACGGTTTCACCAAAAGGCCCCATGTTGTTCAGGTTCGCCTTGCCATGCACAGAGTGTGCGGTTGGCAGATTGGGCAACACGAGTTCACCAAACCGATAAACTTCCTCCAGATGCGGGTAGCCAGAGAAAATGAATGTATCGATACCGAGCCTACGGTATTCATCAATACGCTCGGCTACAGTATCCGGGTCTCCTACCAAGGCAGTTCCTGCCCCACCACGCACAAGCCCCACACCCGCCCATAAGTTGGGGCTGATTTCCAGTTTGTCGCGACGCCCCCCGTGCAGTGCGCTCATACGCGCCTGACCTACGGAATCCATCCGAGCAAAAACTTTCTGAGCTTTTGCAATTGTTGCATCATCCAAATGACTGATCAGGCGGTCAGCCTCGTGCCATGCTTCTTCTGCCGTTTCGCGCACGATAACATGCAAGCGAATACCAAAGGAGACCTCTCGCCCCTGTGCATGCGCTAATTTGCGCACATGGCTGATTTTTTCGGCCACCTGTGCTGGAGGCTCACCCCATGTCAAATATTTGTCGATTGATTTGGCAGCAACATGCGTGGCTGCTTCTGATGATCCGCCAAAATACAAAGATGGACCATTATGCTGATATGCAGGAAACAGCAGACGACCATCTTTTATTGTAAAGTGTTTTCCTCCAAAATTAACATTCTCACCACGCAGCAGCGCACGGAAGATATCAAGAAATTCATCTGTGATTTCATATCGTGTGGCATGATCGGCAAATAGCCCATCCCCCGCATTTTCAGCCGGATTACCACCTGTTACAATATTGATCAGCAACCGTCCGTTAGAAAAACGGTCCAGCGTTGCGGTCATGCGTGCAGCCAAAGTGGGAGATAACAAGCCGGGTCTTACGGCTATCAGGTAACGCAGTTGTTCTGTAATGGGCGCCAAAGCTGAGGCTACAACCCAACTATCTTCGCAACTCTGCCCGGTTGGGATTAAAACACCATAATACCCTAGTGTATCAGCCGCTTTTGCAATTTGCTGTAAGTAGGGCAAATCAACTGGTCTGCCGCCTTTTTGTGTACCCAAATAGCGACTGTCCCCATGAGTGGGCAGGAACCAGAGCACATTGATCTTATCAGGAACTGCGTAGGACATGATTAGGATACCTTGAAAAATGTTTCTTGGGGGAAAAGCGGTTCAGCCGGAACCTTGAGTGCGTAAGATGCGCGATAACGGCCACGCTGCTGCACAGTCGTCGTTATCAGGCCAATAAAGTCACGCGCTGTTTCAAACGTGTGGTAGTGGCGCAGGTTGATGTCATCAATCCGTAGAGAAAAACCCTGAGAGGAACGTACTTGATATGTCATTACGACCTCGTTGCTTATTATATAATAACTACTCCAAATGCGTATTCCGCAGGCCAACACGCTAACGACTACAAAAAATGAGTCAATAAAATTATCACTATTATATATAGTTTTATATGCATTTTTAGGTTTGAAACAATGAATTTTCTACCAGAAATTGCTTTCTAATTTTTGTTATTATATTGTTTTTAAAAAATATATTCTTATATAAACAACAAATTTTTATAGTGCATTATGGAAGAAACACTTTTTGATAACATACGCAAATAAGCGCCTATATAGGTTTTAAAATGCCCTCTTTCTGTGAATCGAAGTTGATCTGATCGGTTTATAACATTTCCGAGCCAAAATTCTCTCATTGACATATATATTCACGTCATAAATGTTGTATCTTATTACCACCTTATAAAAATGGTGAAATATATATTCCATGCCGATTGATCTACAGACCGAGCACGATGCCATTGATGCAGCCACGCATCTCAAACAGCAGTTTGCCGCACGGGCAGCTCATCATGATCGCACTGGAGTTTTTGCTCAGGAAAATATTGATGATCTACGTCAGGCAGGGCTGCTGTCTTTACGTATATCTACACCACAGCGCCCTACTCCATTCACTCTAGGCGTTGTGCAGGATATTGTTGGACAGATTGCTCAGGGTGATGCTTCTACGGCGTTGGTTATGGTCAATCATTACATGGTGCGTGCCGCTATTGCTCATCATGAATTTGGATCTGGCAACACGGCCTGCTGGATAGAAGATGAACAACATGATCAATTACTGAACATCCTGCTAGCGGAACCAGATCTTGGGTCTACATCTCAGGGTGGACTGCCCAGCACAGTTGCCACTCGTACAGCAACCGGGTGGATTTTAACCGGGCGCAAGGCATATGTAACAGGCATTCCCGGTTTATCTTGGCTTTTGGTACGCGCCCGCACGAGTGATGATCCTGCACAGGTTGGCACATTTATTGTGCCTGCCAAGGCAGATGGTATCCATGTTCTTGAAAACTGGGATCACATCGGTATGCGTGCCAGCAATAGCCATGAAATCACGTTTACAGATGTTACCCTGCCTCCTGATGCTGCTCTGGAACTTTATGCGCCTGATACACCCCCCGCAGGGCGCAATACCCTCGTTATATGGAATACTGGCCTCTTGGGTGCTTTGTATAATGGCATCGCAACATCTGCTCTGGCATGGTTTTGTGAGTTCCTGAAAAACCGTGTTCCATCCAATCTAGGAGCGCCGCTGGCAACATTACCTTCAATGCGCGATGCAGTAGGTGGATTTACCATTACATTGCACATGCATGCCATGCTGTTACGGCTTTACGCCACAGATGTAGAATCTGTGCGCCCACCCCACGAACTGAAGGCCCATGCCGCGGTTATAAAGACGCGTGTTGTTGATGCTGCTGCTGATTTCACATCCGCTTTACTTGGCTTGGCAGGTAATGCTGGGTTATCGGCCCATAACCCGTTAGAGCGTGCTCATCGCGATGCGCTATGTGGGCGTATTCATGCTCCACATGCAGAATTACTCAGGCGAATTGCGGGCCAGAAGGCTCTTTCATAAATTCAGAAACATTTCTTGCTACTGGAAAAATCATGACAACAGCGCCCGATCGTGCTCCTAATTCTTCTGTGCTCCCCGCCATTCTTAACCGTTGGTCTCCACGAGCATTCCAGCCAGAAGCTATTAGTCAAGAAGAGTTGCTTTCGCTTATAGATGCTGGACGATGGGCCCCTTCTGCCTATAACATACAGCCTTGGCGCTTTATTTACGCACGACGCGGCACGGCAGAATGGGAGCGCTTTTTATCATGGCTCATACCATTTAATCAGTCATGGGCAGAAAATGCATCGGCCATCATTTATGTGGCATCTCAAACCATAACACTCTCAAACCGCACAGGAGAGCCTTCTCCGCTGCCAACCCATGCATTTGATACAGGTGCCGCCGCTGTTCTGATACAAGTTCAAGCAGCGCATAACGGCTGGGCAACGCACCCCATAAGTGGCTTTGACCACGCTTTGGCCCATGCTGGTTTGGAATTACCAGAAGAATACGAACTGCATGCAGCCATTATTCTTGGTCGACAGGGGAAATTAGAAACTCTACCGCAAGACCTGCAAAAACGTGAGGTTCCCTCTGGCCGGAATTCTCTCAGCACAGTTTCTTTTGAAGGAAGATGGAATTCTTCAAAAGAAACCAATATGGATGAGTAAATGCCATGAGCTGGAAGGTTAGAAAAACCAAGAGGTTTTGAGAACCTTCCATGTTATGGATGAAGGATACCCGCCAATTTTTAACCTCATCTTCCTAAGTAGAATGGTTTTGATTTTTATAATAACAAAATTTTAGAATTCAATTCGGGCCGTTACTTTGAAGGATCGCCCAGGCTGAGTGTAGTAGCGCTCGGAAAGGGAGCTGGATGACTGACCATAAGGAAGTGACGCCGCATTATAATATGCTTTATCAAAAATATTGTACATTCCAGCCTGAATACGCAAAGGTTTGTAAAATGATGGGCTATACCAACCATTCAGATCAAAAATAACATATCCGGGTGTTTTCCACTGGTTGGTTAATGCGCCGGTTGAAGTCAGATACTTGGCATTGTCACGCCCAGAAGCAAACGTGCCCGACAGATCTGCGCCCCAGCGTTGTGTTTTATACCCAAAACCGATAATTCCACGGAAAGGCGAAACCGAGCTTAGGTGGAAGTTCATATTCTGGTCACGGCCATCTGCATAAGCCAGTGACCCCCATACGTGCCAGTGATCATCAAATGCCCAGTTTCCGCTGGCTTCCACCCCATAAATACGTACATGTGCCAAATTGGTATAGCCATAGCAGAGCATATAGCCAGTACAGCCGCTTATACCCATCATATCTATAAAGTTATGGTAGTGGTTATCGTAGAAAGAAAGCTTGGCACCTCGTTCTGAATTTCCATATTTCATGCCAACTTCCCACCCTCGGCTACTTTCAGGCTTAAGATCTGGGTTGCCAACAACCTGATACACTGGTGGAGTGCTGTAGTTTAAATATTCCTCGGTTGCAGAGGGTGCGCGGTATGCCTCGGCATACTGTCCATATAGAATAACATCTTTGGCAATGCGCGCTTCTACTAGAATTTTTGGCGAAAAATGAGACCCATGCGCACCGTGCGGTAGCCCCGCATAACCAGCATTGGCCATATAGGAAGCCGTATTGTGTGTGTCTCGCTGGAAATAATCAAACCGGAAACCCGGCGTAATATGCAGCCACTCACCACGGCCAATGCCAATGCGGTCTTGTACAATCGCCCCCATATCCGTGCCGTGTACTTTAGGCATATCCGAAAAATTATCATGAGTATAAGCATTTGACAGAGCACGCTGGCCAGTTTGGGTCTGGTAGGTATCTGTTAGAAAGACCTCTCCTCCGTAAGTGAGGGCATGATGCAACGGACCGGTGAAGATGTTGTTTGTGGCTGAACCCGTTACGCCGTAGGATTCCACAGGCAATGTGAGATGCTGGTGCACATAGGCTGTCGGTCGGGTTGGATCATTGTTTGTAATATCCGTATCAGTCTGAATACTTTGCCAATACGCCAGAAAATGCGCTTCGCTAAACAGGTCTGTTGGGCTGCTCGCCTGATAATCATAATTGGCAGATACGCGCGAGCGTTGGTTCTCGCTGCGTGTGCGATAGACATTTGTTGCCGTTGTTTCTGATGTTCTGGTGCGTTCATTATAATTTCGGTCAAACCATTCGCCCGTTAGGCCTATTCTATGGCCACCAGCAAAATAGTGCCGGACTTTACCAAGAAAACTACCTTGCTCATACGATGCTGGGTCTTTTGCAGTACGTGTTCGCCCATACCCGTAAGTATCGCCTCGGTTTCCAGTTTCGCTTCCGTCCTGATAGCCACCCTGAAGCAAAAATACTGTGTTTTTATAGCGTGCAGCAAACGCCTGATTAAGCAATGCGGCTTCACTTGCTCCATTATAGGTAAGTTTAGTGAGCCCCCCAAAGGTTTTGCCGGGTTTAAGCAAGTCCTCTGGGTCCAGCGTGCGCAATGCAATAACACCACCCAGCGCGCCCGTACCAAAAAAGCTGGAATCTGCGCTTTTAACAACGTCTATTGCACCAAGGGAATTGAAATCGAAATTGTTAACACCCCCTTGCGCAGAATTGAAAGAACCAGCATAGGCCCCATCGTTTGCCCATGGCATACGCACGCCATCTATGGTGGTGAGAATTCGGTTTTGGTCCAGACCACGAATGTTGATACTGGAATTACCATTACTATAGTTAACCGAGGCATCTATTCGGCGTGCATAGTCTTCCAAGCTATCTATCTGACGGTCACGCAATGTTTTGAGGGTTGTTGTGGTTGTTAGCACACCGGCTTTACCTACCGCGCTGTGATCCTTATCTGGATTAAACTTCATGGAATCCAGAATGTCTGTTGTTCCACTTACCTTTACCGGACCCAGAATGACTGTCTGGGGAGAAACTGCACCAGGTTTATTGGTATTTTTACCAGCATGCGCCTGCGCGGCAGTTTCTGCCTTGGGGGAAGCAGATTCTGTTGTGGCGGCAAAAGCCGGTGTTACACAAGCATATGCCAGAGCTGTTGTTGCCAGCATCTGGTAACGCATAACCCGGTAGAAAAAAGGTTGCGTTATCATTGTACATCCACATTGTTAATAATGAGAATCATTATTATTTTATGATGCACAGGGAGCGGTCTCCCATCAAGCTCTTATTGCGCATGATTATCATTTGCGTTAAATAAGTCACACATGCGCATCTCTCTGCATGCGTTTATGTCATAAAGGCCAATAACATGACCAAAATGTCCGATCCCCTTTCACTTTCTCTTCGCCTTAAAGACGCAACCCACACGCTCCATGAAGATCTGGACAAAAGCATCATGGCGCATGGTCTGTTCTCCAGCGCCGAGAAATACAAAAGTTTTGTGCAACTTCAGTATTTATTCCATCGGGATATCAATGATCTGTACAAGCATGACCAACTGCTAGAGATCATTCCTGATCTGGCTACCAGAAACCGCTTTGCACAAGTTTGTCAGGATATGCGAGATCTTAACCTACCCTTTCCTGAAGCAGGCTCTTCTATATGTATCCAAGATGCTTCAACCGCCGTAGGCTGGCTATACGTGGCAGAAGGTTCGAAACTTGGTGCAAATTTTTTAACAAAACTGGTTGAAAAACTGGGCTTTACCGAAAACTTTGGTGGACGCCACCTTGCCGCAGACCCTGGCGGCCGAGGCCCATCCTGGAATGCATTTAAAAGCGCTATTGACCTTGCAGGGTTTGACCCAGTTCTAGCTACAGCCGGGGCTAAGTCTGGTTTTATGCGCGTGAAAAACTATATGATAACGTCTGACACGCTTATCAGCACATCAAACTGATTTTCTGAAGAAATAAAAATGACCTGAAATCCAAAGGAATTTCAGGTCATAAAGTTACTATAAGATGGCAGATAAAGGATATCAGACTGTCACATCCTGCAATACGCTGAATCCTTCAAACACAGGAGGCCCGGCAGTTAGCGCACGGCCCTGCCCCGCACCTGCATGTGCCTGCCGAAACTGCTCAGACTGCGTCCAGTCTACAAATGCATCGTATGAATCCCATACCGTGTGAGAAGCGTAAAGCCTACCTCCATCCTTTTCTGGACCTTTTAAAAACTGGAAACTAACAAAGCCTGGAACAGTCTTTAATAAAACCTCACGTTCCAGCCAACGCTTCTGGAAGGCATCTTCATTTCCCGGTGTCACCAAAAAACGGTTCATGGCGATATATTGAGACATATCCTGATCCTTTCCTGTAACTATTATTGGTAAATCATATCATGTGGCAAAACGTAGGGCTTGCCGCTACCTACGTGCATGCGCACCCGCCCTTCTTCCAGCCCAAACACATGGCTGGCCAACGCGTTGGTTAAAACCTGCTCCGGTGCCCCCTGCGCAAAAATGCTTCCCTCGTGCATCACCACAATGCGGTCTGCGCAGGCAGCGGCCCAATTCAGATCATGAATAACCAACACCACACCACCGCCACTTGTGGCATGGGCGCGCGCAAGATTAAGAACCAGATGCTGCCGAGACAAATCCTGAGCCGAGATCGGCTCATCCAGCAGCAAAAAACCTGGAGGGCAGTCCGTGCCATGCACGGCAGCCTCCAGTTGCATCAGAACCCGCGCCAGATGAACACGCTGCCGCTCCCCTCCGGACAGATCCATAACATCGCGCTCAGCAAAAGCAGCCAATCCAACCCGTTCAAGCAACTTTCCGGCAAGCTCAAAACGGACTGGAGCGCTCATGAATGGAGCAGAAATTTGCCCGCCCATTGCCACCAACTCACGCAGCGTGAACTGAGCCCGCAACGGAGAGTCCTGCATTAACATAGCCCGGCTGGCCGCCAGCCGAGCAGACGAAAATGTGGTTATAGGAACATCATCAAGCTGCACATCACCACTGGTTGCGGGCAATAAACCGCTAACAAGGCGCAGCAATGTGCTTTTACCAGCGCCATTTGGCCCGATAATAGCCGTTAGCTGACCAGGCGCGAAGTCTAGAGAGGCTCCATGCACAATATCTTTGCCACGAACACGCCAGCCCGCATTACGCAAGGAAAGCTTCATGCCAGTTTTTCCCTGTCATGAGTGCGTGTTAGCAGCCAGACAAAAACTGGTGTACCTAAAACCGCGGTTACAATTCCCACAGGCACATCTGCGGGCATGGCAATAACGCGCGCCAACGTATCTGCCGCTATCAACAGAATTGCCCCTAACAAGGCGCTTCCCGGCAGTACCAGCCGATGATCTGGCCCTGTCATCAACCGCACCAAATGGGGAACCACAACGCCTACAAACCCAATGGCCCCAACAAAAGAAACCGTAGGGCCAACAGCGCAGGCAACCGAGAACATAGCGCACCGTTTGATACGCTCCACAGGATACCCCATCAGCCTTGCATCACTCTCTCCCAGTAACAGGGCGTTCAGAGGCATAGCCAGACGCGCTGTTACCCACGCAGCCACCAACAGGAAAGGACATAACAAGCCTATGCGTGGCCATGTTGCCCCCGCAAAACTGCCCATCGTCCAAAAAGTTAGATCACGTAATGCCGTGTCATTCGCGCGGAAGATAAGGATGCCGGTTAACGCACCAGAAAACGCGCTGAACGCCACTCCTGCTAGCAGGATCATGCTCACAGATGTAGCACCGCCACGCGTTGCAAACATATAAAGCAAACATGCAGCAACAAAACTGCCCAACATACCTGCGGCGGGAACGGCCCATGCCGTGCTCATGATTACCGCATGCACGCCCCCACCCCCTAAATCCAGCCATGCTCCGCCCAATACAATCATGCAGGCCGTAGCCAAAGCCGCCCCTGAGGACACGCCAATCAACCCGGGGTCCGCCAACGGATTTCTAAAAAGCCCTTGCATAACAGCACCGGCCACGGCCAAAGCCGCCCCTGTAAGCCCGGCCATAACAACACGAGGGCCGCGAATCTGAGTCAGAACAACCCGGTCTGCAAAACTATCTGCCTGTGTACCACCAGGCCACAATGCCGTAAGGTGTACGCCTGTTGCCCCAACGTTGAGAGAAACTGCCATAACCAGCATTAATAATGGCAACAAGGCACACAGCAACAGAACAACATGCCGCCGCATCATCATGCAGGGTGACTCACCGCCGCCATCATTCTGGCAAGGTCTAAAGCAGCCTGAGGCGTACGGGGGCCAAAGCCTAGCAGGCGCTCTCCTTCCATGCTCACAAAAGCATTGTTACGCCCTGCTAGAGTAAGCTTGAAGCCGGGATCTGCCTGCAAAGCTGAACGGAGAGTGGTTGCTGTTTGATCCATGAGCAGAATAATGTCTGGCCGAAGGGCTACAAGATTTTCCTGATCCACAATCTTGTAACCTTGCATATCAGCACCGGCGTTAACACCTCCGGCAAGGCGGATCATGGCATCTGCTGCCGTTCCTTTACCTGCTGCCATAGGGCGGTTATTTGTCATGCGCATGACAAATAATACACGCGGCTTTTCTGTATGCACGGTGCGCCATGCATTCAACTGCCCGAACTGCTCGGCAATAGTGCTGCACAACTGCTCACCTGCCGGTTGAGCCCCAACAATATCAGCTAAAAAACGGGTGCGCTGTTCAATAGCTTCAGAAGATGGAGTGGCATCTACAAACACGACAGGAACACCTGATGCCACAAGCTGATCCATAGCTGCGGGCGGCCCTGCATCGTTCATGGTCAACACAAGATTCGGCCGTAGGGACAAAACCCCTTCAGACGAGATGGCACGCATGTAACCCAGATCTTTTTTCTCTTTTCGCGCTACTTCTGGCCATGTGGAAGTTTGATCCACCGCCAAAATCGCACTTGAGCGGCCTAATGCGTACAGTGTTTCGGTTATAGTGCCACCAATGCTGGCTATTCTTGTTGCACCGTGGAGTGTAATGCGTCGGCCTCGGCAATCTGTAACAATACGAGGTGTAACCTCATGCGTTACATCTTGTGCCAACCCGGCCTGCGGCATGCAGGTTGAGGCCATTCCAAAAGCCAGCATGGCGCCCAAAGAACGGCGAGACAGCAATGATGTGGCTGCAATCTGATCACGATGCTTATTTGCTAACCAATGGTTTTTCATCCGGCTGCCTGCTCCATATTTTGATGCACGGCGTTCAACACAGCCTTCCGCTCAAACCTGCGGGCTTTAAAACGGTTCATGGCGATAAACATTGCCCCTCCACACTACAAAATGTCTTCAAATCCAACATTTTTCACAAACGCGGCGCGGTCGTGCGCATCAAATCGTACCCACCCTTTCACAATAGATAATGAGAATCAATATCATTTTCTAGACAAAACCATGAGGCTGCATAGTGATAAAGCCGTCCTTCCCGTGATATGCTCCTACGGGAACTGGCCCGGATCGGTTTCATCCGGCTTGGAGAAACCATAGTGGGTGCCATATCCTTAAACCAATCTTCTGCACGCAAACAATTCGTGGCCGGAGCGCGGGCTTGTATAGAGTTTGCACTCTGCAAGCCCGCTCTTTACCATCTGATGTTCAGTTCCGGCGATGAGTAGCCAACTTCTTGAAGAAAAGGTTGGGGCAGATCCCGTTCAGGCTACGCTTGGCGTGCTCCTAGATGGCATGTGCTGCAATAATTGATCGGGCTCCGGTATGATATCTACTTTATAGGAAAAACATTTCACCAGATTTTTATTGCCTTATTCTTTTCTGGCATTTTGCATAAAATCACCCAAACCAGCATCCATGGCGAGCTGAAACGCTTTTAGTGTTTCAGCTCCCACATAATGTTCCAACCCTTCTGCATCAATGCGTGCATTGCACGGGCTTACACCAAGAGCCAGAAGAAACGCTTCAACAATACGATGTCGTGCGCGGACTTTTTCTGCCATTTCGCGCCCCTCGGGTGTTAGAAAAATACCGCGATAAGGTTTGCGAGCAACCAGCCCTTCATCACCAAGGCGTATCAACATTTTGGCGACTGTTGGCTGAGAAACCCCTAGCCGAGTTGCCAGATCAACCTGCCGGGCCTCCTGCCCTTCATCCAGAAGATCTGCAATAAGTTCTACATAATCTTCAATAAGCGCATGCTGCCGCGCTACACGGCTGATACGGAACCCTTCTGAATGTGTTTGTGCATCAGGGAGAGTATCTGCTGTATCAAAAGTTTGCTGCATTCCCGCTTTCCAACCAATCCGTAGGGCTGTGTTGGCTCCATACCGCTAAGATTATTCCGTTAAGTATAAAGTATTCCAACAGGAATATCTTGCATTAGATATCATGCAAATGCACAGTAACCAAAAGTTTCCTCATGCTTTGTAATATAGCATATTGCATATTTAATCAGGTACAGTTTAGTCTGGATTTATGTCCCAAGACTCGCAAGCCCCTGCCCCACCGTTGTCTGCCCAAAAATCTGCATGGCGTTTTGCTAAAACGACAGAAGCAGGCAGCAAAAGTTTGCCGGAATCTTTTGCCAGCATTAAATTGCCTGCGGCTGGTAAATCGTGGTTCAAGCGTTTTCTGGCTTTTGTGGGGCCGGGTTACATGGTTTCCGTAGGGTATATGGACCCCGGAAACTGGGCGACTGATTTACAAGGTGGCGCCCAGTTTGGTTATACGCTGCTGGCCGTCATCATGCTTTCAAACCTGATGGCTATTCTTCTTCAAGCTCTGTCTGCCAGACTGGGCATTGCAACGGGCCGCGATCTGGCTCAGGCGTGTCGAGATCATTTTCCGCCTGCCATCAATATTGCTCTTTGGCTGGCTTGCGAACTTGCCATTATTGCATGTGATCTGGCTGAGGTAATTGGCACAGCCGTAGCGCTTCAGCTTTTATTTGGTATTCCGCTTTTAGGCGGGGCAATTATTTCGGTTTTTGATGCCTTTCTCGTACTCTTTTTAATGAACCGAGGATTCCGGTATCTAGAAGCGTTTGTTATTGCATTGCTCAGCATTATTGCCATCTGTTTTGGTGTGCAGATTATGGCCGCAGCTCCGCCTGTTGCTGACGTGCTTAAAGGCTTTATTCCCTCTCCCAAAATTATAACCAATAGCCAGATGCTTTACATTGCAATCGGCATTATTGGCGCTACGGTTATGCCGCATAACTTGTATCTGCATTCATCTATCGTGCAGACACGCGCATTCGAGCACACATTATCTGGCCGCAGAGAAGCTATTCGGTGGGCCACATGGGATAGTACAATTGCCCTTGTGTTGGCCCTGTTTATTAATGCTGCCATTCTCATTGTTGCCGCAGCGGCCTTCCACACAACTGGGCACCAGAATGTTGCGGAAATAGAGGATGCCTACCGCCTGCTCTCTCCCGTTCTTGGCTTGGGTATTGCATCAACCCTGTTTGCGGTTGCTCTTTTAGCTGCCGGCACCAATTCAACTGTAACCGGCACATTAGCTGGACAAATTATTATGGAAGGCTTTTTACGGTTAAAAATACCGCATTGGATGCAACGGCTCCTCACTCGCGGCCTTGCCATTATGCCTGTCATAGTAGTGACAGCCCTTTACGGAAATAAAGGTGTGGGGGAACTGCTGATGCTAAGCCAGGTTATCCTGTCCATGCAGCTTCCTTTTGCCGTTATTCCTTTAATTCTATTCGTATCTGACCGCCAGAAAATGGGAGAGCTTGTCATCTCTCGCAAAACAACCATCTTGGCTTGGGTTGTGGCTGCTATTATTCTGGTTCTCAACTTTAAACTTTTGTATGATACTGTTTTGTAATAACGCTACAGAATTTAAATATTACAACGCTAAAAATATACTATAAGCCTGCAAATGGAATCAACCAATGAAAAAACTGGCCAACGCCTTTACCTCGCGCGGCCAGTATTGACTATTGTAGATATGATAAAATCTCTTAAATACATTACTATCGGGCTTCTATGTCATGCCCGACAGAAGGTGTTACGGTGATAGAAGCCCCCTGCACTGCCAACCCGTGTTCAGCCGCTACCCGACGCAGTAAAATAACAACTTCTGGCGCATTACACGGAATTTTCCGCCCTGTTCCGACTTCAATAAAAAGAACAGATGGTAGAACCTTCGGTTCCGGGGCCACGCTGTAGCGCCACAGTCGATCGGGCGTAACATCCCGACGCAGGATATCACGCGCTACCAACAAATTCAGATTACGCTGGATAGAACCCTGAGAAGGCGCGTGACCGTTTGTCATTACGCTAAGCGCTTTCCATATTTCTACCACCGTAGCATGTGGCTCAACCTCTAGCACACCATGTAGAAGCACTCGGCGCAGATCAGTCATCCTAATACCAACATCTTCGCAACGTTCTTCCAAACGCCGCACCGCGCTGCGGCTGGCCCCCATACCGGGGCGGATCTGCTTCAAGGCGGGCGGAGAACGGCGATATGCAGAAAATGCAAGCATGGTTTTGATCCTGTCACGATCTGAAAAAGGAATGATGGAAAACCTTAGTTTTCGCCACTATGGATATAAAATTCGACGGGTACGGTAAGTGTGATGGGGTCTCCCGCCACGCTATCTGGTGGGATAGGCAATGGCTGAGCCCGCTTGGGCAACGCCACGGCCTCCTGATCAAGCAGCGCATGGCCAGAACTACTGGCCAGCGTAACTGACAGCACATGCCCCTTACGATCCATGGAGAACGTTACGGTGGGGACACCCTCCTGATGATCGGCCATGGCATCTGACGGATAGCGCTTAAACTTCTCCAATTGCGCCAATAATGCGCCCTGCCATGTCACCGGATCATGTGATGCCTTGGAAGAAGACGCACCGGGTGCTGGCGCAGCCTGTGCCGGCGCTGGAGGCGCTTCTGATGATGGCGGCGCAGTTGTTGTCTCGGCTGGTGGTGTTTTATCCGGGATCGGTTTTTTGAGATGCGGCACCGGCTTGTGTTTTTTAACGATTTTACGCGGCTTTTCCGGTTTGGGCACTGGCACCGGTGGATTAGGCGCGGGCGATGGCGGAGCCGTAACCTTTGGTGGCTCTACCGGAGCCGGATCAGGAATGGACTGGGTCTGCTGTGGGCCGATGGGGGCATCTGTTGGCGGTGTGGGCGTTGAAACCGGTTCAGGCGCCATATCTATCGCAATGGCCGCCGGAGGAGGCTCAGGCACCGCTACAACCGGTGGCGGCAGGCGCATGATCCACCAGACAGCACCGCCACTTACGGCAAGCACGGCAAGCAACGAAAAACCCCAACGCAGCGCATCATCTCGCTGTGTCCGGCGCAACTGGCTGCGCTGCCAGTCAGCAAAGGAAATAGCTCCTTCTGGTGCCTGCGTTATATCCGCAGTTCCACTCATGGCGCGGCTCCCGCTGCGTTTACACTGCCAGTAGAAACAGCCGCGCTTCCTGCTTCGCTCCCTTCTTCCTGCCCCTGAAGGTTGACGAGCGCTACCTTGAGATAACCAGCCGAACGCAGCTTATCCATCACGCCCATGAGCGTACCGTAATCAACAGTTTTATCTGCACGCAGAAAAATGCGCTGGTCTTTGTTCCCCTTGGTTGCTGTTTCCAGCGCTCCGGGCAAGGCATCGGCAGCAATGTCGTCTTCACCCAATGCCAGACCATGATCGGCCTTTACGGTTAGAAACACCGGGTCATCTGGGCGTGGCGTTGGTTTTTCTGTTGAGGATGGTAGATCTACTGGCACATTCACTGTGGTAAGCGGTGCTGTAACCATAAAAATCACCAGTAGTACCAGCATCACGTCAATAAAGGGCGTAACATTGATCTCGCTGGCCTCATGCGGGCTTTCATCGGTGTGGCGGATACGGATCATGCCGCTTACTCCCCGGCCACCGTGCGGGCATCGCGGTTTTGTTGCCCTAAACGCACTATATTGCCCCGTTCCATCTGCATCTGGCTACGCCCCAGATCACGCGAGACCAGACGCATAACAAGAGATGTCAGATCAGCCACCTGTGCGCGGCAGGATGCTGTCTGGCGGGCAAGGTGATTGTAAATCACCACTGCAGGAATAGCCGCCACCAGACCAAGGGCTGTTGCCAGTAACGCCTCTGCAATGCCGGGTGCTACGACAGCGAGGCTGGTAGCCTTGCTGGCAGCAATGCCGGTGAACGAGGTCATGATCCCCCACACCGTGCCAAACAGGCCAATAAAGGGAGATGTTGCGCCAATGGTGGCCAGTAAGCCAGTGCCGCGCATGAGCCTACGCCCCTCGGCGGCTTCCAACCGTTCAAGGTGCAACACAATCCGTTCTTTCAGGCCCTCGCTATCATCGGGAATATCCTGCGAACGTGTGCGTTCGGTCTCGGCTGCCATGACAAGCGTATGGGCAATACCGTTTTTACGCGTGCCTTCCTCGCCCAAATCCAGCGTACCTGCTTGTTCCAAAGTGTGTTCGGCTTTGGCCAGTTTGACCCGCACACGTAGCAGTTCAACTGACTTGGCAATAAAGATGGTCCATGTCAGTAGAGCTGCTACAGCCAGCAAAACCATCACGCAGCGCACTACGAGGCCAGCATTAAGGAACATCTCCCACGGAGAGAAGGAAATTGGTGCAAGATCGGTCATGAAAGACCTCCTTTGGAAGACGGTCTATTCCAAGCCCGGATCAGGCAAACGACCGTAACAATAAGGGGAATGGAAAGAGCTGCCCAAGACAGGCCAAGCCAGATACCGTGCTGGCCCAAAAGCGCTGACAGCAACCCAAATGTGGTAAGCAGCCCCAGCGCAATTGGCCACGGCCAAACAAACACAGATGGGCGTGGTGCTGTGCCGTGAGAAGAAATGATGGGTACCTGATGAGAAAAGGCGTTCATCACACATCTCCCACAAGGGCAGGCATTCCGTCGGTTTCGTCCAGTTCGTAACCAAGCTTATGCAGGCGGGCATCGGTAGCTATCTTCCGCTTATTGGCCCACAGCACCAGACCACTGACCAACACGCCAATCACCACCACATCCAGTAGCGCCCATAGGATACGCAACGGCATGCCACCGTAATCACCAAAATGCAGAGGACGAGAGATTTCCAGAAAGCGGAGATACCACGGCATTGGATACGCCCCGGTTAATGCACCCGTGCGCGCATCCACCAAAACTGGCGTAAACAAACGTGCACGTAGTGGTGTGCTCCCACGCGTCCACAGCACGTAATGCACTGGGCTACCAAAGGAAGATCCGGGATAGGACAGGCCCGTAACCTCATTGCCGGGTGCCGCTTTGGCTGCCGTATTAAACGCAGCTTGCACAGAGGATAGATGATCCTGCGAGGGCACCGGTAGATTGGCATAGGGTTTGAGTGTCTGCCTTACATCTGTTACGCGCCACAGGCCAAATAGCGGGGTTTGGAGCTCGTTGACCAAGCCTGTAAAACCAACCACCATTGCCCACATCAGCGTAGCCACGCCCAATAGGTTATGCAGGTCTAGCCATGTTAGGCGCGCGGCACGATCCTTCCGCACAGAACCGAATGGCAGGCGCTTCATAAAACGCCCATACAGCACTGTGCCGGAAACTAAAGAGGCAACAAAGATACCCCCCATTGCCCCGAGAAACAGGCGGCCAGTCAACCCGGCAAACAGGCTGGTATGGAGCTGGTTGCAAATACCCATAATAATGCCGGTCCAGGTGCGTGGCTTTTGGGGCGCATCAGCAGGGCGTGATTGCTTCAGTACTTTTGCTGTGCGCGCATCAAACTTGATCCAGTGGCTGGAATTCCGATCTGGGTAGTTTTTATCTTCTTCCAACGCTTGCCAGCTTGGAGCCATGGAGACGAGTACGGCTGGCTCATCATCATCTGGATTAACATTCGTAATGATTTGTTCTGGGTAAAGCGCCCTCGCCTTTTCTACAATAACATCCAGACTGGCGTTTGGCGTATTCGGCGGCAGCACCTCGTAAGGTGGATCATCGTCCCCTACGAACGTATCCCAGATTTGTTCGGAAAAAAGCAGCGGCAGGCCCGTTACGCAGATAATGAGTAGAAACAGCGTACAGACCAGACTGGTCCATTTATGAACCACAAACCAGCGGCGAAGGGCACGGTTGGTCATGAAAACAGCGCACTCACAAATGCGTGTAAGAGTGATTCGCAACTGTATTCTGCGTAAAATTCTACCGTGTCCATCGTGTTACGCGCCCTCGGATGCGTCGGAAAAAAGAGGAAACTGCCTTTTGCTGCCTGATAATCAGCGGCACAGAACAATCCCCTCATCTACAAAGACGATCGAAAGCCCGTTTTTTTCGGGCATTGCTGAAAATTTTTTATATCAGGCGTTAAAATTTTTGCCGTTAGGGCTGCTTTTATGCTCGCAACCACCTTTTATATGTTCGCTTCAGCAAGATTACGCCCCCAAACAGAACAATCATTGCGCCGTCCATCCGGGTTTCTGCCTAGGGCGCATATGCTTTACCTGATATTTTGCAAGAGAACTACGGTGGGTTTGTTCAACAATTACCAACTATACGACAGATTGCCATATACTCGGCGGCCTTGGCCAATGTAACAGGCATAATTGCCGCCGCAGGACGTTACATAATATTTGTTTGTCAGGTTAGAAACAGCAAGCTGTGCCTGTAGCCCCTTAAGCATCGGAATTTTTTGTCCAAAATCGTAATGCATGCCGATATCGAACAAATAATACGCAGGAACCTTAAAGGTATTTACCGCATCATCATAAGTGAACCCGACATAGCGCATGCCACCATTTACAGCCAAGCCCGGAGCAATATTTTGGGGCAGGCTGTAATTTAGAAAAAATGAAAACATGTTACGGGGCACACCCTGAACGTATTTTCCTTTTTCCGATGCCGCAGGGCCATACCCTCCGTTTGGAAGCTGTGCTGCGGCTGTAAGGTTCGTGCTGGCGTAAGTCATGGAGTTATAGGAATAAGACGCAATCAGCCTAAGATCATGCGTAATATTTGCATTGGCCGAAACCTCGAACCCCTTGGCGTTTACCCGGCCCGCATTGGCTGAATAACCCGGATGCAAATAGTCTGTCACCAGATAATTGGTTTCATCAATATCATAAGCTGCACCTGTAATCAGGATATCTCGGCCCGGAACCTTGTATTTAATTCCCACTTCTTTTTGTTGCCCTTTGAGTGGTGGTTGTGGCCTGCCCTGCCAGTCACTCCCACTTTGTGGGATAAAGGATGTGGAGTAACTGAAATAAGGAGATAAACCGAACGCGAAATTATAAATAAGCCCGGCACGCCATGTGAACGCTGTTTGTGGGCGTGGTTCTTGGCTTAATCTTGTTACTGTAATGCTGTGGTCGTCATTTCGGTTAGAGTAAACAGTGCCATGGTAATGTGTGTTCACCCAATCTTGCCGTCCCCCAAGCAGAACAGATAGCCCTTTCCATTTGAGCTGGTCTTGAAAATAAACACCTTCCTGAAAATAGCTGTAATTATAGGTGCCATTCCACGTTTCGCATTTTGATGAATGAAGATCGACACATCGTGAATAATCATTATGAGGATTGAAAATATCTACCAAATAATACCCATCCTCTCCCGGGTATCCGTTATAGCCGGGCGTTTTGTCTGCAACAACGTTCCATTTATAATCGTACTGCCTAAAATCAGAGCCAATAACCCATGTGTTTTCAACCTTGCCTATATTGAACTTTCCATAAAAACGTGAATCCAACCCTGCCACGGTATTTTTATTGCGCATTTCCCATGGATCAAGGGCTGCAATTCTATCTGTGTACATCCCATCAAGAATCATCGTCTGATTGTCTCTGGTAGATTGCTCCCAACGAAAAACCTGGCTGAAGTTTAGAAAACGGTTAAAGCGATGTTGGAATTGGTATTCAAACATTTCATCACGGGTTTCCTGTGTATTGAAATTCTTGTTTCCAACAAAACGATTTCTTGGAATTTGCCCGTAAGGGCTACGATACAGCGTGCCTTCTACCGGAAACTGCATGTAATTCGTACCCATACCAGGCGTGTAAAGATAGCTTCCAAGCAGTGTAAGAGAGGTTTTTTTATCTATATCCCACGTGATGGAAGGCAGAATGCCAATTCTTTTATAGTCGATATTATTGACCTGAGTACCCTGCGTGGTTCCCATAGCGGCAACGCGATAACGCAGGTTTCCAGATTTTGTAATTTTGTCACTATAATCAAATGTCGCCTCATAACGGTTCCAGTTCCCAAAGCCGACACTTACCTGATGCAAGGGGGTATCCGTTGGTTTTTTTAAAGACATGTTGATCATACCGCCCGGTGTGGTTTGCCCATACATTACCGAAGCAGGGCCATTCACAGCTTCAATCCGCTCCAAAAACGCTGTCTCACCCGCGCTGTAGGATTCCGACATCAATCCATCGATAAACTGTGATGTACTGAAGCCGCGCTGTACAATTCCACCACAACTTCCACTACTGGCACACCCATTACTGTAGTTACCGAGCTGTTCCGTATAAATACCTGCTGTATAACGCAAAGCCTCCTGAACATTCTGCGGCTGTAGATCAACCATTTGTTGCTTTGTAATGACATAAATCGAGTTAGGAATTTCCGTAAGTGGGGTATCTGTTTTTGTGCCAGCCATCGTATTTATCGCAACATATCCCACCCCTGGGCCTGTCGGATTTTGATGCACAACAGAGCCCCCAACGCGTACTGGCCCAAGGGTAATATTGGCCGCAGATTTTGTTAAAATTATCGTCCCATTTGCTGACTGCACATAACTCAGGCCAGTACCAGCAAGAAGCTGAGCAAGCGCCTGTCGGGATGTAAGTTGCCCATGCACCCCGGCTGTTTTGACACCGCGCAGAAGCTCACCCCCTGTTGTAACCTGAAGACCAGATTGCTTTCCAAAACTTATCAATGCAGATGCCAAAGGTTGCGCTTGAATATTGTAACCCCGCATGCCCTGCGCAGCTCCATTTCTTGCAACCCTGACTGTATCGGATTGCGCCCACGCCAAGCCGGTAAATATAAAAAAAGAAACGGCTGTTGTTGCCAAAAGCAGGCACGTATGAGTGGTAATTTTGTTATTGTCTTTCCGGCCCATTATTGGCCGGGCGCCTGTCCCTGACGTCACCCTGTTGTGCTCCATCATGTTTATTGCGGGGTATGCGCATCATCTTCCCTTAAAAATGAGAATGAATTGCATTACCATCCTTCTAATCACACAACGATGACAGGAATGTATTTTCTAATAAAAATCGTAATTCAGCGTTTTTTTTGTGGAAGGTGTACGAAAAAGTTGTGGTTTAGCTTGGCCTCAGCGCAAAATTGTTACCCACGGGCTATAGCAGTGTACAGTACGTTGCCGTGCCTGTGCTATTGCCTCCAGGGCTTGCGCAGGATTGGACAAGCTATAAACCCCAGAAACACGTTGCGATGCCAGACGAGACGGCACAATAACCACGCCATGAAGATAAGGCTTGAGCTTGGTAACAACCTTTCCAAGTGGTTCGTCATTAGCAACCAGCAAGCCATCGGCCCATGCGCCTATCTGCTCGGCTGGCAGATTGTCATTATAAATCTCCGTTGCGGATGCGCTCAGCGCCTGCCCAGTTCCGAGTTCCCTACCCTGTGCCGGAATAGCACCACCATTTACCCGCACCCGGCCTGCACGCACCCCCACATCTACCTTACCTTGTGCCCAACGCACATCAAACACAGTGCCGATATCTGTTGTGGTAAAGCCCCCCGCTTTCACGACGAACGGACGTGCAGAATCATGAACAATGGAAAATAGCGCCTCTCCTGCCAAAAGGGTTACGCTACGGTGGTTACCTTGAGTGTTAATGCTTATGGCGCTTCCGGGGGCAAGTGTTATCGAACTGCCGTCAGAAAGATACATAACGCGCGTTTCCGCTGTTCCAGTTATGGCATCTGCCCGCATATGCAGCATAAGATCAGGCCCCACGAAAAACAGCACAAAACACGCCACCAAAGCCAGTGCAGATCCTGCCCATGTTGCCCGCGAGGAAAGCCGTTGGCGCAATCGCATTGGCACTACATTACGCTTTCTGTGCTGCCAGTTTCCCGCATTGCTCGGAGATAGATGCCTAACAAGACCCATAGTTGTTTCTGTATGGGCCCAAGCTTCACGGTTCGTAGGCGTAGCGGCCAGCCACGCATTAAACTCCGCACGCACTTTAGGATCATCAGGTTCTTCTTGCAAAAGAATCAACCACTGCGTGGCCTTTTTGGAAGCCTGTTGCCTAACTAGATCGTCTGTTGCCGTCATAAAAGCCTTCCGACGCAAAGCTGTTGGGCCCCGCGTCTGGCGAGGGAGACATTTGGCACCCTTACTATTACCAGACGCCACACGCCGCGCCTTTTTAAATTTTCTTTGATCTGTTGCGTATCAGGGCCAGTCTACCTGCTGTTTGCAGGCGTCCACAGCTTCGGAAACCAGCACATGCGCCATAGGGGTGGAAATATTCAGATGTGCCGCAATTTCACGCAACTTGCATCCGCCAAACCGGTGCATTTCAAAAGCAATACGCGTTCGTTCGGGCAAGGCCGCCAATACAGCTTGAATAGCCTCTAGTTGCGCCTTGTCCTGCGCGATCTGCTCTGGCCCAGGTTGTGCGTCTGCCTGCTGCTCTATCACACTATCAACGCCAGAGAGTGTAAAAACAGCCCGTTCACGCGTGCCTTTACGGCGTAGATCCAGCGCCAAATTCCGGATAATCCGATAAAGATAACGCAAAGGCTCACTGACTGTTGCTGCTTCAGCGCCCCGGTCTAACCGGAGCCATGCCTCCTGCACTATATCCTCGGCCACCGAGTGATCGGCTACCAGCCCGTTGGCGTATTTCAGCAGATCACGTCTATGGGCTGAATACAGAACCAGTAATGAGCCCTTCTGCTCCAAACTTCCATGCCCCTCCCACGCCCCAGCACGCATAAGCCGCCGCTTACTTAATAGGACGCACTCATATGCAACTCATTCTTAATCTCTCATTGCTGATTTTTCGGCAAGCTGCAAGCAATCTTGCAGGCAAGTCTGCCAGTCCATTAGAAATTTAGAATGTGCCATCGTCTTAGTTATCAGGGAGAGATGTCACAAATGCCCTCATGCCATACAAATACTTGCTATGCCCTGCGTATCTTGCTTTGGGTTTCTTTACCAATGGTAGCCAATTGTTCCGTAAGTAATGCGCTGGTCACCGTAATGGCAGAAAGTAGCGGAACCACATTGAACATATGTTTTGTTGCCAGAATTGGTCATGCTTAGCCGGATATTTAGACCTTTAACTGATGGGAACATTTGCCCTGCATCCCAGCTTAGTCCACTGTCAAAAAGAACATAAGCTGGATTGCGGAAGGAGTTTGCTTGGTCTGCCCAGCTTTTACCCTGATAGCGCACACCAAAATTTATGGACAAACCGGGAGCAATTTCCGAAGGAAAACGATAATCAACAAAACCAGATGCTGCATTAACAGGCTGCTGTGTAAGCTGCTTGCCAACAAGTGATACCGTTTCACCAGCAAGTGTTTTGCCTGTCAGGTTCGTGCGTGAATTGTACACCTTATTCCATGTATAGTTCAGAATAAGATCAAGCCCCGGCGCGAGATTGGCGTGTGCCGAGAGCTCGACACCGCGGGATTTTACCTGCCCGATTTCACTACGATATTGCGGAAGTTCAGGATTGTTAACAAGAACATTATTTTCTGCGAGGTCATAATAAGCAGCGGAGAAAAATGACTGAACATGAGGGATTTGGTATTTCACCCCTACTTCCCACTGATGACCGTTTAAGGGATCAGGCTGCGAGAGAGTTCCTGCATTATAAACTTGCCCTGTCTGGGGCATGAAAGATTTTGCATAGCTAAAGTAAGGCGCCAATCCGATACTGGAAACATAATTTATGCCCGCATTCCATGTGAATGGACGGTTGAAAAGATCATTACCTCCATATCCGTTCCAGTCTTGGCGTCCGGCGAGTGTAACATACACCCGGCGCCAGTTGATTTGATCCTGAAAATAAATACCATCCTGCCAATATGGATATTTCGTCCATGTTAACTGGCCGTTGGTCGCACGTGCATAATCAGTGGATGTGTACTGATTATACGTGGGATGCAGCATATTTGCATCTGGCACAGTGGCAAAATCAAATCCCCAATATCCATCAGCCCACTGCCCTCTATAATCAACCCCCACAAGAAAAGAATGCGAAATCGGGCCTGTACGCAGTTTATAGCTGAAGTTGGCGGTCATTTGTGATGAACGGCCTTTATATTGGCCACTGCAAAATGCAGACCTGCTGATTGTTTGATTTACGGTATCCACGCCATCCAGTGAGAGGCTGCAACTACTGTTGCTCTGTTCATCAAAACGCGCGGTTGCGTTAAACTGAAAATCTTTTGTGAATTCATGGTGGAAAATGGCCTCCACCATATATTGGCGGTCCCAGTTATTATTGAATGCTGGATCACCAAAATATCTGGAAACCGGGATGCGCCCTGATCCTGTTTTAATCAAACTGCCATATGCCGGAACCCCAATCCAAGGATCCCATGTCTCTGGATCATAAGCAAACTGCCCGATAATGGTGATATTGGTGCGATCATCTATTTTCCATTCAATATCACCTTGCGCAGCCACACGCTTATAGTGATTGAAATCTGTTTGTGAACCTTGTGTAATGCCAAGCCCGATAAGCCGGTACAACAAGGTATGGCTTTTGTTCAAAGGCCCGCTTAAATCAATCTGGCCTTCATAACGTCCGTAATTGCCAAAGCCCACATTAACTTGTCGCTGGGCTGTTTCCGTTGGCCGCTTCAATGTCATGTTAATCAGGCCGCCCGGGTTGGATTGCCCATACATGACCGAAGATGGCCCGCTCAGTGCTTCAATGCGATCCAGAAAAAATGGATCACTTACCGAGGTACCGTTAAGCAACCCATCAACAAATGTATAAGACTCAAAACCTCGTTGTCGGACAGGCTGAAATAAGCTTGCCGAAGGTGTGCTATCATTTGCGTTCGCGCTCACAACGCCGGGCGTATAACGTAAAGCTGCACCGATTGTGAGGGGTTGAAGATCATCCATCTGTTTGCGGGTTACAACATACACCGATTTTGGAACCTGAATCAGCGGCGTATCAGTTCGGGTGGCAGATGCACTGCGGGTGGCGACAAACCCGACGCCAGGCCCATAGGCGGATTGCGTATCCTGAGATGCTGTGGCACCAACACGCACTGGGCCCAGCACAATGCTGGAAGCCTTTGTAACTGGAGTAATTTGGTACGCGTGCTCTCCTACCTGCATGTATGACAGGCCACTCCCTTGTAAAAGCTGCCCCAGCCCTTCGGATGGCGTAAACGAACCAGCCAGACCATGCGTTGTATGGCCAGCCAGAGATGACGCCTGAGATGTGACCTGAACATGAGATTGCCTGCTGAAGGTAACGAGTGCATCAGACAGAGAACCCGCAGAAATATGAAACAGAACTTTTTGTTGCGACGGCTCAGCCTGAGCTTCTGCAGGTTTGCACGCCAACGGTGTCAGTGCCGTGGTTGTGACGACTAAAAGGAGCGCCGCCACGCCTCGCCCACACAGATTTCCATTCCGTGCCATTGTTAAAGCACTCTCCTACATACTTAGCAAATGAAAATCATTCGCATATCATCCTGTAAAGAGAGAGAAATGGCGGCGTTGTTTTTTCAAAAATTTATGTCAGAAAATTTTCCTGAAACGGTTTTTTATGGAGAAACAACAAGATTGGCCCACGGTGTAACAGGCACAATTTTTCCTTGGATAGGGCTAACAAGCAGGCGCAAGGCCGCATCCGGCTTGCGCAGATCGTAAACTCCGGTCACCCGCTTACCAAGCAACGTATGGTTCATAACCACAATCCGCTTCCCACTCCATGGCCGAAGCGCTGTGATCATATCACCTACTCTATCGTTACGTGCGATCAACACTCCTTCTTGCCATGCCCCTATAGCTTCAGGAGAGAGTGTTCCGCTTCCAATATCGGTGTCTGAAACCCTTACCCATTCTCCGCCGTGAAGATCGTGCTCGTATGTCTGTGGTGTGGTGGGGGCTGAAACATGCACCACACCATCACGCACCTGCACGGTTGTTTCGTGATGAGCAATCTGGATATCAAAGGCGGTACCGATGTCTTGCGCCCTCACCTTTCCGGCTTGCACGACGAAAGGACGGTTATTGTCATGATGAACAGTAAAAAACGCCTCGCCTTGCATGAGGTTTATATGACGTTCCTGTGCAGAGATCCGGATCGAAATTGCCGAACGCGGCGCAAGCACAACATTACTTCCATCTGCAAGATGAAGTGTCCGGGTTGTACCGGTTGGTGCATACTGATCTGCCAGTAACCGTGTTATCAAATCAGGAACCATCAGCAACAAGGCTGCGCAGAATGCAGCCGCAGCCACCCCACCGCCAGACAGCAACCTCCACCGTTTTTGCAGAAAAAACACTAAAGCCTGAATACGTGCCTGAAACACCATAGGCCTGACCGGATCAATCTGCCGATCAGGCGGGGCCGAACGGATAATATCCGAAATGGCAGACACCTGCTTCCATGCCATTGCATGTGCAGGCTTCTCACTCAGCCACTTTTCAAATTCACGCCGCAATGCCTGATCGTCTGGCTCCTCGTTCAAAAGGAGAGACCAGTCGATAGCTTGTGCCTCAGCCTCCTGATTTTCATCCATGACTTAACAGGCATCCTTCCACACTTAGGTGGTCTCCATACAGCAACCAGTCAAACATTTGTGAGACGTATGCGTTATACTGAATAGATGTGTGAAAGCAGGGCTTTTTCATAAAAAACATGAAGAACACAACTCTACAGTTCTTCCTTACGTATTTGCATGCAGATTTTTACGCCATCGGCAATGAGTTTATGCACAAGAGCAACAGAAATATCGAGTTCTTGAGCTATTTCCCTAAGTTTCATGCCGTCAAAATGATACATCCTGATTGCTTTACGTTGCCTTTCCGGCATGGCGTCAATGGTATCCATTACGCGGCTCATGATCTGACGCGCAGCAACATCCTGCTCGGGAGACGCTGAGGTGACCTCGACATTGCCTATTGCCTGTTCAAACGGCGCATCTGTCGTGCTTTCAAACGTGCTACGCCTCCGCCGATCAAACAGCAAATTACGGATAATTGTTTTAAGGTAACTTAGAGGCGCCAATATTTCCGCATTATTCTGCCGGTGGAACAGAAGCCATGCATCATGCACCAGATCTTCGGCTATCCCTTTATCGCCACACAAACGGCGCGCATATGATACCAGCGTATGTCTGTGTGTTGCATACAGCCTATGCGATAGAGGGTCGGACTCCAACGTCGTTTCCTTCGGCTTGTCCTACCTTGCCTCGTCCATCACGAGTTAAGAACATTTCTCAACCATAGCGCAAAGTGTTTGGGGGGGCAATATGTGCCCCCTCCCCTATAATGTTCACCGCTGGTCTGCTGTTAAAAACATAACCGAAAACGCAAGTAGCTCTTATTTTGCTCATCAGATTTCAGGAGCGGCATCCTGCACATTCGGAGCAGATGGTAACAGGCCTGCTGCTGCAAACGTATCAGCAATATGCTGCTGACTTGCTATAACTGGGCGTGTCATTGGGTGATATCCATAATGTATTTTGGAAATGGAACGCGTTACTACATCCAATTCCAGCCCCGTGCTACGCGCCAGAATAGCGGCGACTTCTGCTTTATGAGATTCCATCCATATGTCACATTGCGCTATGGCATCTGTAATAGCATGCAAAAGCTCTGGATTTTTTTGATAAAACTCCTTTCCTGCAAGATAAAATTCCGTTCCACCCTGAACATCATCTCCAGTTGCTAACACGCGTACCGGACTGCTGACACCTGAGAGATATGGATCCCATATTGCCCATGCATCCACTTTTCCGCCTTCAAACGCCGGGCGTGCAGCAGCAGGCAATAAGTACGAAACTTTCACATCATTTAAGCTCAAACCATTGTTTTTAAGTGCAGCCAATAAAAGCCAATGAGCATCTGAACCACGCGTAACCGCAATGCTTTTACCTTTTAGATCCTTTATAGTGGTAATTGAGCTATCCTGAGGCACAATAATTGCCTCGCTTGCTCCTGCTGGTGTTTCATGCCCGACATATACCAGAGACCCCGGCGAACTGGCCTGAGCAAAAATAGGAGGGAGATCACCTGCGCTCCCAAAATCCAAGGCACCTGCAATGAGAGCCTGTAAAAGAGGAGGCCCGGCAGGAAATAAGGCCCACTGTACAGAAATACCTTTTGGTTCTAGTGCTTTTTCTAAAAATTTCTGATCTTTGAGTAAGACAAGAGTGCCGTATTTCTGATAACCAATACGAACAGTTTGCTGCTGCGCGAAAGCTCTGCGACCAAGTGTAGACGCAAGCGATAGTGCTGCCAACTGAAATAAAGCGTTTTTTCCAAACTTACGTCGTGAAAGCATTGTTTGTTCCTTTTGTAATATTTTTGAAAATTACTACTTATTTTACCTTGCTCAGTCTGGTGTTACGCCCAAAGCGGATAATAAAATGCGCCTAAGATCTTCAAATACAGGGTTTGCATGCTGCCTAGGGCGTTCCAGCGGAACGGATATTTCCGTGTGGATACGACCAGATTCCAACACCACAACGCGATCTGCCAACATTAAGGCTTCATCCACATCATGCGTTACTAATAACACCGCGCTTTTATGCTTTGCCCACAAGCGGGCCACCAGTTGTTGCATACGTATGCGTGTTAAAGCATCCAATGCGGCAAAAGGCTCATCCAGCATAAGAAAACTTGGATGACGCACCAATGCGCGTGCAAGAGCGGCTCGCTGTGCCTCCCCCCCAGAAAGAGTAAGTGGCCATGCCGCTGCACGATGAGAAAGCCCTACTTCTTGCAGCACTTGATGAGCATCTTCCTCACGAACAGCATTTTTGCCCACACCCAACAAAACATTCTGCCAAACACGTTTCCATGGTAGCAAACGACTTTCCTGAAAAACAACAGCAACTTCTTTTGGACGCGTGACTGCACCTTCTGTTACCGCATCCAACCCAGCCAATGTACGCAATAAAGTAGATTTACCCGATCCACTGCGGCCAAGAAGTGCAATAAACTCTCCTGCCCTTATTTCCAAATCAAGATGATCTAGAATAACCGGGCCTTTCCCGTATCTTCGGCTTAAACCACGTACCTGCACCACAGGTGCTGTATTTTTTGTGGAAAGTGTTTGCGCTGGTGCCATAATATTCATGATACTTCTCTATTCTTATCTAGAGACCAGATCAGAAAAAATCTTTCTATATAACGAACAATCTGATCAGACATCAGCCCCAGAAAACCATATACTGCCAGCCCGACAAGAATAACGTCTGTCCTTAAAAAATCCTCTGCATCCATCATCATATGGCCAATTCCGCTTTCAGCATTTACTTGCTCTGCCACCACCAACATCAACCATGAAATGCCAACAGCAAACCGCAATCCCACTATAAAATCTGGCAATGCACTTGGCAGAATGATGTCACGCACCACTTTTGAATGGGAAAGACCAAGCGTTTTACCCATTTCCAATAGGCGTACATCCACGCCGCGAATACCTTTATGCAAATTAAGGTAAATTGGAAAAGCAGCCCCAAACGCCACGAGAAGAATCTTGGGGGTTTCTCCAATACCAAACCAGAGGATAAACAAAGGTACAAGCGCTAGGGCTGGCAAAGTGCGAAAAATTTGCATAGGCCCATCAACAACCTCTTCCCCCATACGGGACAGGCCAGAAACCAGAGCAAGAACAACGCCTATGATAACAGCCAAGGAAAGACCACTGGCTGCTCGCACCAAAGAAACCACGAGGTTTTTAGGTAAAGTTCCATCCCTTACAAGCGTTTCCGCTGTAAGCACAACAGCAAGGGGTGAAGCCAGAACATGAGAAGAAATAAGCCCTGCCGAACAGACACCTTGCCATATAGCCACCAAAAGTATGAGAGAAAAGTAGCGTGAAAAATACCCTAGACCTTTGCGCAACATTTTACGTGTCCTGATCTTATTTCTTATCTTTTACGAAGGGTTTATTTTTATTTGAGTAGAATGCGAGAAACATGAGGATGTAATTTTTTCACCATTCAGAAGGTGATTGGCAAAGTGAATGGCATCTGAGCTAGAAGCTAACCACGTTTCAATATGTGCTTTATTTGGGTAAATATGGTTTTCCACCACAGTACCAGCCGCACAGCTATCTTGTACTAAAGCTTGCTGTGCCACCGGATTAACATCTTGATCCTTTAAGCCAGTACCTACAAATAATGGGGCTGATAATTTAAGATGTGAGTAAATATAATACGGCATCATAACCCCAAGAACACGCTGGATTGCGCCGGGCAGCAGAGTATTGGCATCTGTTAAGCTTGCCGCAGACACCTTGGCTATCAGGTCATCCACGCAACTATTGGTTGCTTGTGCATAAATGGAGAGTGCTTGCGGCGTAAAAAGACTTTCCGCCTTTAGGCTGGGGTCCAATTGTTGCGCTGTACGCGCTACATAGAACATATATGCGATATTAGGATCTACAGTATTAGACTGAGACGTAGAGTTACCCAAAGGCACATGAGGCGAAAAATATGGAAGCCCTGTTGCAATAGTACCTTTTACTTGCAACTCGGGCGCATATATTACCGCTTCTCCCCCGGCAGAAAATGCAGCCCCTCCTCCTTGAGATTGACCATCGATAATAATCTTGTTGTCGATCTGATAGTTTTTTCCAACAACAGCACGCGCTATATCTAACGTATTGTAAGCTTCCGTTGTATGAACAAGATAGTAATGGAAGCCCGGAGTGCCCAAACCTGCATAATCACTGGATGCCACGGCAAAACCATTCTGTAACCACGTAGCAATATAACCCGGAAAATTCTTGCCCGTTTTACCCCATGATGTTGCGCAATGGTCAGCCAGACCAACAGTACCATGGGCCCAAAGCAAAAGCGGCCAACCCTTCTGGGGTGGTTTTCCTTTTGGTAGCCAAACTTGGCCAGAAACAGCAACTTTATGATGTGTTATGCTATCTGTTGAAATATACAGAATACGGTATTGGCTTTTTGCATCAGGGAAACGATTATCTTTTTCCATTGGCTCTGCGCGTAGGATGGTACCTGGCGCGGCACTTAATGGGCCTTGCCATACATAAAAACTGGAAACACCTCCATCACCCACACTCACACCCCGCTGTGGCAACAAAGGTTCTGCAGAAAATGCATATGGTGCTGTTAGAACATTTGCGCAAAATGCCATTATACCCGCAGCATGCAGTGCTAAATATTTCTGCTTATGTGTAGATTTCTTCATATGCCAAGCCACAGCGCTCTAACCTTTTTTATTAGTGTTTTTGCTGTTGCGTAATGTCAGGGCCAAATGGACGATCACCCAAAATTGTCGCGCGATGCATGATACGGCGATGTGGACGATAATCATCCACAGCATAATGCTGTGTGGCGCGATTATCCCAAAAAGCAACATCCCCTTCCTGCCATGTCCAACGCACGCTAAACTCTGGCTTACTGAGGTGTTGGAATAAAAAACGCAGTAAAGCGGCGCTTTCTTCTATTTCCAGACCGCACACTTCCGTGGTGAAACCTTCATTTACAAAAATGGCCCGCTTATTGGTTTCTGGATGAATACGGATAACGGGGTGTTCTACCGGGGGTAGTTGCTCACGCGTACGCAACCATTTTTCTTTCTCCGCTTCTGTCCGTCCAAAGCGAGAAAGTGGAAAGGAATGTGTAAAGTCATGCAAGGCTGTTAGATGTTCCAGCCGCTGCTTCATTCCGTCTGAAAGAGCATCATACGCAGCAGTTGCACTCGCCCATAATGTGTCTCCCCCAGAAGGTGGAAGATGACGTGCCGCCAATACAGCACCTAGAGGTGGTGTCTGGCTAAACGTTACATCCGTATGCCACAGCGCATTATCCTTAAGATCATTCTGCTCTGTATCCAAAACAATAATTTCAGGCGCTTCTGCAACGGTCGGATAAATAGGATGGAGATGTAGTGGGCCAAAATGTTGGGCAAAATCACGTTGCTCACGCGGTGTTATGGTCTGGTTCCTGAAGAACAGAACCTGATGCCTTAGCAGCAATTCCCGCAACCTGTTTTCCGCTTCAGACGTAAGCGGTTGAGCAAGGTTTACACCAGATACAATGGCACCAATGGCTGGCGAAAGCGGCGTTACACTCATCTGCCCAGTGTCGATACCCGGCTTTGCGCCATGAAGAATAGGAGAAGAAATACGGCTGATATCAAGATGATGAGAAGAAAGTGACACGGAAGCCTCCTGCATGACGTAAATTCCACCACTTTAACGCGTTGTTATTTTCGAGGTTATGCGCCTAAATAAACTTAGTCAAACTGTATTATTATTGAATCACGATTATTTTTTACATTTATTGCAACATTAAACTATTTTAATTAGTGGTATTTGGTCGTGCATCGGCACATCAGCTCTAAAATATAAGGAAAATACGGGCTTACATGCTGCAAACCCGTATCTTTAAATATTACATTCTATAAGTGAATTCGCCGCCAAACATGGCTGGATCACCGAGCTGACCATAAAAAACAGCTCCGGCGGATAGAGAGGTCATGGTTACAAAATACCGCTTATCCAGCATATTATGCCCCCAGAAACTCAAATCCCATTTGCCGGATTCTGGACGAATACCAACATGAGCATCCAATATGCCGTATGGCTTGATACGTGTGTATCGAGATTCAGAAGGTTCTGCATAATATTGTGACCGATATCTATAATCTGCCCCAACATAAAACAGTAACTTGCTCCAGAATGGGTTCTTTGTGCCACCAATATTCTTGATGGGCACAGTATATTCCAAACCTGTTGACAGATTCCATTTGGAATTCAGCGGAACTTGGTTACCTGTCAGGCTGTACAATCCACCAATGTTGGATGATTCCAAGGGATGCGTTGCATTATTAAAAGAAGCATAGAAGGCATCTGTATAGGAAGCTGAAATTCTTCCTTCCAAGCCAGGAATAATCACACCGCGCGCATCCAACTCAAAACCACGAGATATAACGTGCTTGGCATTTGTTAGATAAGAAATCGTTGTGCCGCCAGATGTATAGTAAGATGCACTTGTAATATAATTATGCACATTATTCCAAAATGCTGTTGCATTTACAAAAAGGCGCTTGTGCAAAAATGTGTTTTTTAACCCAAACTCAAACATATCATTTATTTCTGGTTTAACGTCTGGGTTTGCACCTTCTGTAATATTCAAGTTTACTAGGTTAATGCCGCCATTACGTACACCACGACTATACGTGGCATAAAGCATGTGGTTTTCATTTAAACGATAAACGACACTCAAGCTCCCGCTCGGCTCATGTTCACGATGTGTAGCATGATAAGACACAGGCGCCCCAAACACATCGGCCGCCATAGCCGGAATGGCAGAATTAACAATGCGGGATGAATATCCGCCTGATTTACTTACAAAGGAGTATCTAAAGCCCCCTTCTACTTCCAGTTTGGAAGTGATTTTGTATTTTCCACGTACATATCCTGCAACCTCGTTTGTAACAGGGTTATCATGTGCAAGTTGGCTTGCCCCGTTTAAGGCTGCGTTATAAATATCCGGGCTATAGCCGTAACCAAGATATTTGGCCCCCTGCGCTGTTATCGTATTGTGAATATAATCTGGCACCTCCTCATACATATAAAACACGCCGCCAGTTACTTGATAACGACGGTTTTCTGGAGAAGAAATGCGCAGTTCTTCCGTAGCATTCTGCTCATAGACCTGGAGGGATCGAAGAACCCTTGATTGATGTGCTTGGCCGGTAATTTCTGGGTTTTGGCGATTTGATTGACGGTTTTTGCGATGGCA
>NZ_VHOP01000036.1:0-13893 GCF_008704325.1 Acetobacter sp. DmW_125128
TCAGGCGGAAAACGCTTCGATTTGTTGCTCATGAATTCTTCTTACCTCTCGGGTCGTTCTGTCTCCACAAAACCCGGGGCAATTCAAATCGGCCGGTCTGTTCATCGCGTCAGGGCATGGGGAGGCGCGTCGATGATCCCCGTTCCGGTCCATCGGGCGCTGGCGGGCTGTGGGTGCCTTGGAGATGGGGTGCTGGGGGGAGGCTGGCAACGGACAGAAGGACGGCAAGGTAAAAGCAGCGCCCGTTCGGGGCTGCATGTGGTTGGTTTGATTGGGGAATTTGCCCTCTCACCACGCACCACCTGCGGCTGTCCGGGCATTTTTCCTAATCTTTTCAATGATCCGGGCGCGGTCAGGCGCGCATCGAAGCGGAGAGCGGGCCATGCCGACGCGCGATGACAGTCTGACTGTCCGGCCCGGACGCATCCGGCATGGCAACCAGGGCGCACGACCAAAATCCTTCGTCGGGGAGGTCATGCGTGCTGCGAAGAAGGCCGGTCATACCGGCACCCGGTTCGGCGCGAAGGGCAGGGGAGGCGGCGGTTCCCGTTTCGGGCGCGGCCGACGCGCGGCACTCTCCATGCGGCTCCGCGGCAACGCCCGTCGCGTCATCGTCAAGGCGCGGGTGGTCCGCCAGCAGGGTACGGGGTTCCGGTCCGCGCCGCTCGCCCGGCACATCGCCTATCTCAGACGCGAGGGCGTGACCCGCGACGGTGCCAAAGCCCACCTGTTCGATGCCGGGTCTGATGAGGCGGACAGCAAGGCCTTCGCGGAACGCTGCGAAGACGACCGTCACCATTTCCGCTTCATCGTCTCGCCCGAGGACGCGGTGCGGCTGGAGGATCTGCGGGGCTTCGCGCGGGAACTGATGCAGGACATGGAGCGCGACCTCGGCACAAGGCTGGACTGGGTCGGGGTGGATCACTGGAACACTGACAATCCGCACGTCCATATCCTGGTGCGCGGCGTGGCCGATGACGGCAGGGATCTGGTGATCAGCCGCGCCTATATCAGCCAGGGCCTGCGCGACCGCGCCGCCGAACGGGTGACGATGGAGCTTGGCCCGCGCAGCGAGCACGAAATCCGCACCGCCCTGGAGATCGAGATCGGTGCCGACCGCTGGACCAGCCTCGATCGCGCGTTGCAGGACATCAGCGACGAGGGTGGCGGCATCGTCGATCTGCGGCCGGGCGCGGGTGCCGAAGACCCGGAACTACGCCGCCTGCTTGTCGGAAGGGCGACCAAGCTGGAAGGGCTTGGTCTTGCCGAACCGGTCGGGGTGGCACGTTGGACTCTCAAGCCGGGGCTGGAGACCACGCTGCGCGATCTCTCCATCCGGGGCGACATCATCACGACCATGCACCGCGCCATGTCCGATGGCGGGGCGGAGCCCGATGTTGCGGGTTTTGCCATCCATGGCGAGACGCTGGCCGATCCTGTTCTCGGGCGGCTGATCGAGCGCGGGCTGGATGACGAACTGAAGGGCTCGGGCTACGTGGTGATCGCCGGCACCGACGGGCGCACGCATCATGTCCGTTTCCCTGATCTGGACCTGACCGGCGATGCCAGGACCGGTGCGATCGTTGAGACCCGGAGCTGGGGGGATGCCAAAGGCACGCAGCGCCTGTCGCTGGCGACGCGTTCGGACTTCACGCTGGCCGAGCAGGTGACGGCGCCCGGCGCGACCTGGCTCGATCGTCAGTTGCTCGCCAAGGATCCGGCGCTGGCCAATGCCGGCTTCGGCTCGGAGGTCCGCGAGGCGATGGTGCAGCGGATCGGTCATCTGGCGTCCGAGGGGCTGGCCCGGCGACAGGGCGAGCGCGTGGTTTTTGCACCCGACCTGATTGGCACCCTGAGCCAGCGTGATCTTGATCAGGCGGCGGCGAGGCTTGCCGCCCAGACCGGGCTGGAGCACCGACCTGCGAAGGAAGGCGAGATTGTCTCGGGGGTCTACCGCCAGCGGGTCAACCTGTCCTCCGGCCGCTTCGCGATGGTCGATGACGGGCTGGGCTTCCAGCTCGTGCCATGGCGTCCGGCGCTGGAGCAGAAGCTCGGACGTCATGTTTCTGGTACGATGTCACCGGGCGGGGCGGTCGATTGGCATTTCGGACGGAAGCGCGGGCTCGGGATTTGAGACCTGACCGGTCAGCTTGTCAGTCCCACACCATAGATGTCCATCAGCTCATAGAACCAGTCTGCATCAAGGTTGTCGCTCTGGGAGGCGATCGCAATCGCGCTCTTCGCCCGGTCAAAAAGGGCGAAACAGATCTGATCGTTGTCATGGCGGGCGCGGTAGCTGATGCCGTCCGCATCGGGCCAGGCGTCGTGAACGGCTTTCGACCAGGTGTGCGGCAGATCGTACGGCAGGCCGGATGATGTGACCTCCGCCGTGGCGCCGAGCACAGCCAGTCCGGGACCGTGCAACTCCACCAGCCGCAGTTCTCGATCGGCGCTCAGGATGGCACGGGCCTTGGCGGCGATGAGATCCGTCGGCAGCAGCGTGCGGCCTGGCGCGCGCAGGAACGTTTCCGCGAACGCGCCAGCCGGCTGTTCCGCCGTGTAAAGAACGCCATGAGAGCCGTCCGGCGCGTTGAGACGCCCGGAGCGCGAACGGTCGAAATAAATCGGGTCATGAGCGCGGGAGTAAAAACGATGCAGGGGCTGGCCCGCGGGCAGAACGCGCCAGCGGGGTTGCCGGGAAGCGAGGTCTCCCGGCGGCCAAGGCTGGTCAGGCACGCGGTCAGCTGCCCTGGACGCCGATGGAGCGCGCCGCTTCCACGACTTCCTCAGTCTTGCCGGCGCCCAGCGCTTCGATCGGCGTTTGCCCACCGAGCTGCCCGAGCGGCGTGACCAGGAAATTCAGACGGAACCATGCGCTTTCGCTTGGCAGGGCGACGAGCACAGGCTTCAGACCGGACACGATCCCATCGCCGGTGAACTGCGCGACCGGATAGCGCCGCTCGCCGCTTGGTCCCGGAACCGCCAGGATCGCCTGTTCGCGGACTTTCTTCTCAATGGCCTGGCGGGTGACGCTGAGTAGTTCCCTGACCTGATCGAGCGTATAGGCACCACCGGCACGGCGGAGATCGTCGTCCCTGATCTGTTTCCCGCGCAACAGGGCGATCCCGCGCGGGCCGACCGCATAGGCGTCGGTCGCGGTCTCGCGGCGAGAGGACCGACCGGCTTGCGGACGAACCTCGTATTCCAGCACCTGCGGCTTCGCTCTGGCACGTCCGCGCGCCCGGGCTGTCTCGCGCGCCGCCAGTTCCAGCCCCGCAGGCACCGTCACGATGCTTCCCACGCCGAGAAGCCGGGTTCTGGTCTGGCTTCCCGCAACGCGGGCACGCGTTTGCGAAACGGGTGTCGTCGGCATCGTATCGCCTCCCGGAAAATTCCTCTCTATGATGGCAATATAGGAAACCATGACAACCAAAGCAACCGATAGAACGTAGTCTCGCCCCCGGCTCCGGTCTGGAGTCAGATCGGCGCCGTGCCCGCCGGTTCGGTATTCGGAGCCCCTGCGTCGTCTGCCTTCGGCGTTTCTTCCGGTAGTCGTTCCGGCAGCAGGGCGCGACGTTGCCCGAGCCAGAGTCCGTCGCTGATGTGATCCCGGCGTGGAGAGTGCGTATTCGGGTGGATCAGGATGCTCAGGCTACGGTGATTGAGCATCAGCCAGGGAACGAGCGTCGCGAACAGCGTCGTCTCGAAGGCGACCTGATACATAGGCAGCGTATGCGGTCCGACCGGAATCTCGTGCCAGCGTCCCAGTCGGACGACGAAACGTTCACCGATTTCGGTGCGCAGCAATTCCGCGGTCGCGCGCTCGTTCGCGCCGTCGAAATAGACATGGGCGTGATAGCTGGCGACGGACTCGATCAGGCGGATGGTATCGGTCATCGTTCGATCCCTGCGGATGGGAGCCGTCCGTTTATTATCCGCTATTGTCCGGCGGCTCCAGGCGTTGTCATTAAACCTTGAATATCAGAGAATCGAGCCGTTTGGTCGGTTCCTGTCATGAACCAGACCAAGATCCTCTGGGGATCGGTGTTTGCCGTCAGCACCGTGATCCTCGCCTTCACGTGGGCTGCCACCCAGTGGACCGCCTGGCGGCTCGGCTTCCAGCCGCAGCTCGGCGCGCCTTGGGTCACGCTGTTTGGCTGGCCTGTCTATTACCCGCCAGAGTTCTTCTGGTGGTGGTTCGCCTATGACGCCTACGCACCGGATATCTTCACCACCGGCGGTTACATCGCGGGGTCGGGAGGGATTGTCGCCGTCATCGTCGCGATCACGATGTCCGTCTGGCGTGCCCGCGAGAAAAAGCGCGCCACAACCTATGGCTCGGCGCACTGGGCCGATCCGCGTGAGATTCGTCGGGCGGGGCTGCTCGCCCCCGATGGCGTGGTGCTGGGCCGCTCGGCCGATGCCTATCTCCGCCATGACGGGCCGGAGCATGTGCTGTGCTTCGCGCCGACCCGATCGGGCAAGGGCGTCGGTCTGGTGGTGCCGACCCTGCTGACGTGGCCGGGCTCGGCCATCGTCCATGACATCAAGGGGGAGAACTGGACGCTGACCGCCGGCTGGCGTGCCCGCTTCGGCCGGGTGCTGCTGTTCGATCCGACCAATCTGGCCAGTGCGGCCTACAATCCGTTGCTGGAGGTCCGGCGCGGCGAACGTGAGGTCCGCGATGTGCAGAACATCGCCGACGTGCTGGTCGATCCCGAAGGCGCCCTTGAGAAGCGCAATCATTGGGAGAAGACCAGCCACGCGCTGCTGGTGGGCACGATCCTTCATGTCCTCTATGCCGAACCGGACAAGACCCTGGCCGGGGTCGCCAATTTCCTCTCCGATCCGAAACGGGCGATCGAGACGACGCTGCGCGCGATGATGACCGCGCAGCATCTCGGGGCGAAGGGTGTCCATCCGGTGGTCGCGAGTTCGGCGCGGGAACTGCTGAACAAGAGCGATAATGAACGCTCGGGCGTGCTGTCCACCGCAATGTCGTTTCTCGGTCTGTATCGTGATCCGGTGGTGGCGCATGTGACCCGACGCTGCGACTGGCGGATCCGGGACCTTGTCGCCGGCAGTCATCCGGCGACGCTGTATCTGGTGGTACCCCCATCGGATATCAGCCGCACCAAGCCGCTGGTCCGCCTGGTGCTGAACCAGATCGGCCGCCGTCTGACGGAGGAACTGGAGGCGGGGCGGCGTCATCGACTGCTATTGATGCTCGATGAATTCCCGGCGCTGGGGCGGCTGGATTTCTTCGAGAGTGCGCTGGCCTTCATGGCAGGCTATGGGATCAAGAGCTTCCTGATCGGACAGAGCCTGAACCAGATCGAGAAAGCCTACGGCCAGAACAATTCGATCCTCGACAATTGCCATGTCCGGGTCAGTTTCGCGACCAATGACGAGCGGACCGCCAAACGGGTGTCCGACGCACTGGGTACCGCCACAGAGATCCGTGACGCGAAAAACTATGCCGGCCACCGGCTATCGCCATGGCTCGGGCATCTGATGGTAACACGGCACGAGACGGCGCGGCCCTTGCTGACGCCGGGCGAGATCATGCAGCTTCCGCCTGACGAGGAACTGGTGCTGGTGTCCGGCTGCCCGCCGATCCGGGCGCGCAAGGCGCGGTATTTCGAGGATGCTGAACTGGCCGCGCGCATCCTCCCGCCACCCCGGTTCGAGCCACCTTCAGCCCCCGAAGGAACGCCGCCCATCGGACCGCAGCCGTCAGGGGACTGGGCCGATGTGGTCCAGCCGCCTGCCAGCAATGCGGATGATGATCCCGCCAATGCCGGTATCCGCCGTGAGCCGGAACTCCCGGAACAGGAAGAGGTGGCGCCGGAGCCGAGGAAGCCGGTGCATGAATTCGATCCGCCGGAGGACGAACCCGAGGACGCTACACGGGCGCAGACCCTGCGGCGCGGTGAGCGGGTTCTCGCGCGGCAGGTGTCGCTCGATCCTGGTGATTGGATGGGGCTATGACTGCTATGCGGATCAAGCACACGATCCGGCTGCCGCCAGATCTCAGCACAAAATTGGCCGATTACGCTGCCCGCAAGAAGGTGTCGCAGGCGCTGATCGTGGAAACAGCATTGACATCGTTCCTGTCGCCGGACGGGCCGGAGCGGCTGGAAGCCGCGCTGACCCGGCGACTGGACCGGATGACGCGCCAGTTGGAGCGCATGGAGCGGCGGGTGACGATCTCCAATGAATCGCTGGCCGTGTTCGTGCGCTTCTGGCTGACCAGCACACCGCCGTTACCAGATGCGGCGCTTGCGGCAGCGCAGAGCAAGGGGCGAGAGCGGTATGACGGATTTATCGAGGCAGTCGGGCGCAGGCTCGCCAGAGGGAAAACACTGGACGACGAGGTGAGGCTGGACGTGGTTCCTCGTGCGGAATGTCATGATACTTGACCCGCGAGACTACCCCATAAATTTTGGTCTGGATGTGGAGGATAGCGGTCGGTCTGCTTTAGGGGCAGTGCAACCAGTTGCAGACCTATTTAACAATCCCGGTGCGGTTTACTCTATTGGCGAACTCTTTTCGAATTATAGCCAAGAGCCCCAAAATCACGCAGAGAAAGTCGAGCAGCCAGCCATGACATTGAAAAAGAAATCCTTCTTTCATGCCGGATACCTTGCTATCCCGGTTATTATCATGGCGTCCCAAGCATCATCTAGGACGTTCCGTAAAGCGTCGGACGGCTGTCAATGATATTCTTGTCGGCTCCAACCATCGTTGGCCGAATCCACAGCAACCTGCTTTCTGCCAGCGCCTTCCCAAACCGTTGATTCCGCCAGTGTCCTCGGCGCCAGTGACCAACGGCCGTCCCGCCGAGCGTGTTTCGCTTCTCGAATGACGTTCGATAGCCGCAGAAATTGATCCAACGGCAACCGTCCTGACGTGCTTGCGCCTCTGCCATTTTTCTGGCTTTGCCCTTGGCCCGCCCGACTTTTTCATGGATACGCGGATCGTTTAGTCGTTTTTCCTGAGCGCGTTCGGGATAATTCAAGTAGCAGACGAGGTTGAACACCAGTCGCGTGACCTCTTCCAGAACCGTCGGATCGGAAATCACGTTGTGAAGATCGTCAGGATGCCCGTCTTCTTCTCGAAAGGTATCCATTGGAATCGCCGATCGGCGACCGCGTTCGATGCCATCTCTAACCGTATTGCGGTGCGAGACAAAATCGTAGTGCGCACGGAGCGTTGGCTGGCCCAAAAGATCGGTCAATGAAAGTGACGCCGGAGCATGATTGCGCTGACGGAACGTGAAATCCACCGTGAACATCAAGTATGAGCGCCACTCGCCCGAACCGCGGATATCCACCTTTTCTGCGATTTCATCCATCACCGCATCGGGATCTAGCAGGTATCGGTCGTAAAGCTGTTGGGCAGCCGTATTTTCGGCCAATAGCTTCGCAATGTAACTGTCAAAGCTTGCAAAACTTTCTGAGCCGTCCTTACACAGCCTCTCCAGAGCGCCTGGTATTCGCTCAAGATCCGCCCATTGCTTCCTCTGCTCAGCGATCAGTTCGTTCGGAGGACGGGGCTTCATCCGGAGAGAGTCAACCAGGCAAATTTCAGCCGTGACATAGAACCCATCGATGACCCAGTCGCGATTGTAGTCGGGCAAAAAATGTCCCGGCGCAAGAGCGACATAGAACGTGTCGTATGGCATCCGCAGGTTTTGGATGGGCAACTCATCCACGTCCGTATCGGCCAGCATTGCCAACAGGTCTGGCGCAAACTCGAATATTTGTTGACCACCGTGGCGCCAGTTTCGGAGCACCGAGCGCCAATTCTCTTCACGCAGGATAACCTCCCAGGCGGCTCTTTCCGGCACACCTTGAGGGAAATCGGCGAGAAAGGCATCTTCGTGAGGCGCCACCACCTGTCGGTAATAGTTTTCCCGCTCTGCGTCGGTACCGTCCGGCCTATTACTATCGACTGCCCAATAAGCATCGAGCCGAGGTTGTAAACCGCGCAATTCAGTTTCATGACGCCAAGCGTGCAACTGAGATAGCCTCACGGCCGGATTCTTCAAAATCGTTCCCAACAAAGATAGATTTAGCTCACTGCCGGTCTGCACTCATACCCAATAACAAATGTTCATCTTAATCGGAAATCGAGACGATACATCGCCTAAACTCTGCTAGAAAAACGATCGTAAGCAGTAACACGAACAGTTCTTATGTCTGCTTCGTATCGATATATTTCACGTAGAAGGTAGGATATTTCTGCATCCTTTTCAGCGTCAGCAACATCGAAATACCAAGATCGGGGCTTGCCATTCTCCTCGCCGTTCCAACGATATCCCCGAGCCTTCAGGATATCTTTGAATTCGAACGGCGAATTTTCGGCCCAGATCCGCCAGGTTGGCAGGCGTGCACGATCCAGCAGCCTGACAAGAGCCGGAACGTGCGTTCTCGGCAGTTCTTGCGCGAGGATTTCAATGGCGGCCAAGCAGTCATTCGCAGCGCGATGCCGATCGTAAAAGAAACCTAGGGCCATCGCGAGGTAGGAGAGCTTGGTGCCTTCGAACCCCTCAGCCGCCCAGTCGATCTCCGACATGGAACAGGCCCAAGGCTTGGTTGAGAACACCGGACTAAAGCGTTCAAGGAAATGCCGATCAAACGCTGCATTGTGAGCGATCACCACAGCAGCCGGAGCAGCAAAAGCAGCAACCTCTTCCGGATCAATTGACTTGCCAGACACCATGGTGTCAGAAATACCGGTCAACGTTGTGATTTCGGGCGAAATCAGCTTCGTCGGCTCGCGGAGACGGTCAAAGGGCTCTTGGACCTCCACGATCATCCCATCCAGCGCATACCTAAAAGGCACCATTGCCAGTTCGATAATCTCGTCCAGATCGGGATCGAGGCCTGTCGTCTCGACGTCGACCATCAAGCCTAGGCGCGTCTCGGTGGCGTCGTATCCTTCCACTGGCTCTCGCGGTCGAAGGCGCCGTAGCACCCGATAGTCTGGACTGGCCTCCAGCGCCGCTGCTAACTCTTCCAGATTTGAGACATCGATCATCAGTCGAATACGCCCTTCAGATCGACATTCTGGACAGGAGGCGCCGAGATCCGGATCTGAGCTGCACGTCCCTCTTCGTGGAACCAGAGTTCCCCAATCTTCGCGTCATCGCTTTTTGGAAGCGGTTTTACCTCCCGCACCTTGAAGGTGGTTGGGAGGTTCACCGATGTTCCAAACACGAGCGCGTGCTGCTTAGGCAACGACGGCAAACGCTTCAGGACCGCATCGGAAATGAATGGCGTCATCTGCCGGATCTGCGAAAGGTCATCCGGGTTCTGAATTCTATGGATCACAAAATTCGAGCATTGCGAGAGAACAGTTTTGGAAAGTTCGCTGGGTCGTTGCGACGCGACCAGCAGGAAAAGTCCATATTTTCGTCCCTCCTTGGCGATGCGCTCGTAGATTTTGCTGGCGTCAATTGCAAATTTTGACGGTGTCTCGGAGATGTAGCGATGGGCCTCCTCAAGCAAGAGGTGAACAGGAAAGCGGTTCCTTGGTTCGGCTTGCCGAAGCAGACGGAATGTCATTCGTGCAAGGACCGACGAGACCAGTTCGACCACCTCGTCTTCGACGGCGTTCATATCCACGATGATGATCTGATGGCGCTTTCTCCAGTGGTCGCCATTTTTTGACAGCCCAAGTAGCTGTTCGAGGAAAGCCTCCATAGTCGGGGTCGCTTCGCCCGGCTTTATGTCATAACGCATGAACGCATATTCGGATCTATCGCGAAGCGACTTGAACCGGGTAAACATCTGTGAGCAGTAATCACGGATTTGCCTGTTGCCATGCGCCTCTTCATAGAGAATTGCAAAATCCAAGCATTCCTCAAGATCATCGAACGTGAACGGCGCCTGTTTGTAGGACGGCAGATCAACATCCTTTCGAAGTTTTTTGCGAACCTCATCCAGAAATGGAGCCAGGTTCCCATCTCTGAAATTTCCGTACTGGTAGTTTGCTCCGTATTTCTGAAGAAGATTTATGTTCAGGTCTTTCGTTGGGTACTTCTGGAACAACGATACGACACGTTGAAACTTCGCGACTGGCGAATCCCCATCGGCACCTCTGAAGCATTCAATGACACAGGTAGCGATAAAGTGCTCCTTGATTGCCAGCGCTTCTGGAGTGTTTTCCCGAAACAGCCCTGTCAGTCCCAAAGCTGTACGAAGGACCGGAATTTGTGTTCGCTCGCTGGCTTGCAGAAGCAACTCCCATTCCGATTGTTCCAGGAACCAGTGCGGGAGGCGGAATTTGTGGTCATTCGCAGTTCCGTCCAGCACAACATGGGCGACGCCAATGCCGTTCTCTTTGGCGAGCGGCATCAACGCATTGGCGTATTCGCCATTTACATCGAAGACCACGAACGTCGCACCTCGAGCATGGAACTCGTCCGCCTTGTCGAACAACGACTGGAGCACCGACGCGACGGTGCAGGACTTCCCGCTCCCGGTATTGCCAAGGACAGCGGTATGGCCGCCGAAAAAGTCATTGATCCGGACTTTGACGTCATAGCCCTCGAATACCACAGAGCGGCCGATCGACATGGCGCGAAAGCGCGTCGCATCTTCGGGCACTGGCAGGGCACCATTGAGGCCTGAAGCGGGTTCGCTCGGCTTATCGGTCTCGAAAACGCGATCAAGCTCTGCATCGAGAGCATAGAGAGCATCCGCATAGAGCGACGGAAAGACGGAGACTCCGAAGCGAAACTTTGCGCTCCGGTCCTGTGGCAGCATCCCGACCGGCACGACGTCGAGATACTTCGCAGACGCAGCCTTGTCCAGCTCGCCATCGCCACGTCCAACGCTGGCGATGTCCCGCTCTCTCAGGCCGACAACCTCCACCACGACATATTCCGTCTGAACCGGAATCATCAGGAACGAGCCGAGACGGGCGACATAATGGACGTCATCGAACCCGACGACGGTGAAATTGTCTGTGCCAGCGTGCATCTCTACGACGAAGCGATCAGCCGCGACGGAGATCACCTTGCCGATGGCGCGTTTGCGGTCGTCGCGGCTCATTCGCTGTCTCCAGCGATGGACGGAGCCTCAGCCTTCTTCGGGGACATCACCTCCAGCACCTTTCGGATTGCATCGTCGATGCGCTCGCTCGGCCGCTGGGGCATAAACTCTTCAATGATCGTATCGAAATAATGCGCCTTGCGATCGGCTTCCGGACCGCTGCCACCGATGATCCAGATGCGGGGATCGTTCAGGGCGCGGAGTTTGGCCACTTCTCCCTCCAGCATCGGATCGACAAAGATTACCAGCCGAAACGTCGGTATGGTGAGGGCCTGATAGATGATATTGTTGATGTGTTCGTCGCCGAAGGCATATCCCATGGTGAAGAGAACACTTTGCTCCCTCACGATCCGCGACTGGAACTCGCGGAACAGGTCCGCATAGGGAGATCCGAGGCTGGAATTTTGCTTCGCAGGGGTGGGATAGATCATCACCTTTCCCGGTTCCTGCTTTTTCGAGACAGCCGTTTCGCGGATCGGGAACAGGCCGTGATCGTCTTCGATCCAGCTAATCGACCCATGAATCTTGCCGAGATAGACAAAGCCATCGACAGCCGACCATTTCCTGTTGGTCAGATCAAGCTGCTCGGCGAGTGCGTAACGGAAGGTCGCCGGATTGAAGCGGCGTTCAACCACACCGGAGAAGCCATTGGCATAGGGCAGGCCAAGCCGGTCCATCGCCGTCTCGTTGAAAAGGTCGTAGTTGGTGGTGAAAATCCACGGACGCGGCAGCGAGCGATCACGCAGGACCAGCTTTCTGTAGAATGTTTCGTAGAGCGTCCCGACGGTGCTGTCGCCATTGGCAAACGCTCCGTTCGTGCATTTGTCCCAGAGGAAAGCCTGCACCTTCTTAATGAGCGAATTGACGACCTTGAGATTATCTTCCGCCTTCGCAAGCGTGCTTCGAGAAAGCGAGAACCGAAGGCTGAACAGCAGCTCCATCAACCGTTCAAGGTTGCGGGCATACTCTTTCTCGCCGATATCTATCCCCAACTCGTCAGAAAGGACTTTCCGTTCGATTGCGGTCGGGAACCCCGCCTCGTCGGCGTCCCGCGCCTTCGTGAACTCCTTGGCAAGAGGCGCCATGGTTGGGATGCCAACCTCCCGCCAGTCATCGCCGAGCAAGCCGTCAGTTTCCTTGACGCAATACGACGAACATCCTGCCCCGAGCAGGAACGCTACGTTCTTTGCATTCAGAGATTCCGACAGCGCTTTCCTGACGACATCGGCACCGGCCGGCCATTCAAGATCGCCGGCATCCGCTTCGACGCCCCGCAGAAATTTGAATGTCAATTTCTCAGGCTCTTCTCCGTCGGAATCCGCCACGGGCACCCCCTTATTTGAACAATACTTCAATATCCGCCATAGGCCGGAAAAGCTTCATCGGTTGATCTGGAAACGGTAAAAAACTCTCTCGCTCATAGAAGCGCTTCGCGCCTTCGCCCTTGGCGTCCACGATCACCGCAAAAGATGCGATCTCGCTGCGCACGGCCCGATAGAGCGCGTCCGCTAGAAGAAACCGACCGTACCATTCTTTTGTCGCGAGATGAAAACCAGCGCTTACGATGAATGTCCGCTTTGGGAAAACAGATCTTAGACCGATAAGTGTCTGCAGAGAGGGCGGAAGCCGCCTGTCTCCTAATCTTTTATCTCCGAAAATTACCATCTGACGGTCACTGGATGACGTGTCCAATCAGACTGCCTTCTTCAGCACTGGGCTTGCCTTGAAGCGCACGGTCTTGCCCGCCTTGACCTTCACCGGTTCGCCGGTGCGGGGATTGAGCGCCTTGCGGGCCTTGGTCCTGTGGACGGTGAACGTCCCGAAGGACGGCAGCGTGAACCCGCCCTCCTGCTTCAGTTCGGCGACAATAGCTCCGACCAGGTCATCGGCGGCCTTGGTGGCGGCAACGCCCGTGCAGTCGAGGGAATCCTGAAGAACGGCGGCAATGAAGGCTTTGCTCATGCGGGCGCAGGTCCGTGTCGTGGTCGAATCCGAGGATGGTAGCAGCGCCCTTTCGCCCCGTCACCGGCCAAACGCACTCTACTCCTATGCAAGTTCTTCTATCCCGGCGCCCTACGACCAAAGAGACTTGTTGCGCTTCCGTGTTCATGCCTCTTTCTAATCGACCCCGCTGATCCATCGCCTCCCTCGGGAGGCCAATCGCGGGGTTTCTGGTGTCCATTGCTCCTTTCCGTTCCGAAGCCGTCGCTCGAGGCACGCGCATGCTGCGCACCGCCCTCGGCCCGGCCATTGCCGGGCATCTCGATGATCCGTCGATCGTCGAGGTGATGCTCAATCCCGATGGCCGGCTGTGGATCGACCGGCTGGCCGGCGGAATGGAGGACACCGGTACCCGGATCGGGCCGACCGATGCCGAGCGGATCGTCCGCCTGGTCGCCCATCATGTCGGGGTGGAGGTCCATTCCGGCAGCCCCCGCGTCTCCGCCGAACTGCCGGGAAGCGGGGAGCGGTTCGAAGGACTGGTGCCCCCGGTGGTGGCCGCACCCTGCTTTGCCATCAGGCGCCCCGCGGTCGCGGTGTTCTCGCTCGACGATTACGTGGCAGCCGGCATCATGACCGCCGCACAGGCCGAATTTCTGTGCCGCGCCGTCGCGGAGCGGCAGAACATCCTGGCCGCCGGGGGCACCTCCACCGGCAAGACCACGCTGGTCAACGCCCTGCTGGCCGAGATCGCGCAGACCGGCGACCGGGTGGTGCTGATCGAAGACACGCGCGAGCTGCAATGTGAATTGCCCCGGGTTTTGTGGAGACAGAACGACCCGAGAGGTAAGAAGAATTCATGAGCAACAAATCGAAGCGTTTTCCGCCT
>NZ_VHOP01000037.1:0-75666 GCF_008704325.1 Acetobacter sp. DmW_125128
GGGAAAATCCCGCAGACCCGTCAAATTCTCATTTTACTGTTATATTTCAACAGGTTAGTGGTGCGAACTGCGGGACTCGAACCCGCACGCCTTTTACAGGCTGGAGATTTTAAGTCTCCTGCGTCTACCATTCCGCCAAGTTCGCGCAGATGCAATGATGCATCTCTGATGATTGAAAGCGTTTTAGCATGGTCGGAGAGAACTGCAACAGTATGTTTTATCGAGCAGCGTGTAAAATTGGTCCAAAGTGTTGTAGCCAATTTTCGGCTTGCTGTCTGTGAGGGGTGAATGTGTCAACCATTTTCCAGAACTGGGCACTATGGTTCATATGTTGTAGATGGCTTAATTCATGGGCAATCAAATAATGGCGTACAAAAAATGGTGCCATTATTAAACGCCATGACAACATTATACGTCCAGAAGATGAACAACTTCCCCAACGGCTCGATGTGTCACGAATATCTAACCGTGTAGGGCGTAATCCAACAGCTTGGGCCACGCAGTGCATTTCTTGAGTAAGAATTTTGGTTGCATGTTGCTTAAGAAAGTCTTCCACGCGTCGCGCAAGAAAAGACGGATCTCCGCTTACAAAAAGGCAATCATTTTCTAGCCACGCACCACCTTTGCGATGAGGGGCATGGCAAATTGTGTAGTATTTATCTTGAATAGGAATATGGGAGCCAATAGCAAAATGTGGTGTTTGCACTAATTTTTCAAGGCGTATTGTAATCCATTGCGCTTGTTTATGTACAAAAGCCAAGGCCTGTGTGTAAGGGAACCCTTTAGGCAAAGTAACAAGAATAGCCTGTTCTTTTGCAGAAATTCGTAAGATACAGCGTTTGGCTTTTGTTGAAACGCGCCAAATTATTTTTGCAGAACCATATCCTTGCAGCATAACATGCTCTGGCCAAGATGAATGTTCTTTGCAATTCAAGAAAACATCTTTCCGGGTAAAGGTTTTTTAGAGAGATTCCTCAGCAGGAAGGCCGGGCCAACGGACAATGTAATCTTCCAGTGCCCCTGCGTGTCTTTCACTTATACAGCGTCCTGCAGCAGATTCACCCGCGGTGATAACAGATTGGGCAGTATGCGTTAGCAATGGGTGCCACTGTGGTAGGCCACGCCCTTCCGAAAGACGGCGATATGCACAATCAGGCGGTAACCAATCAAGTTCGGGAATCATCTCTGGTGTTAGAGTAATGCAGTCTTGCACTTTGCGATGGCGTTGCGCGTAATCTGTGCATTGGCATGTTTTAACATCCAACAGACGGCACGCAACAGATGTGTAATGCAGTTCTTCCGTGTCATCATCACGCAGTTTGTGCAAGCAGCAGCGTCCGCATCCATCACACAGGCTTTCCCATTGCTCTGTGGTCATTTTTGTAAGTGGGGTTGTTTCCCAAAAAGGTGCCGTCATTGTGCAATGCCAAAAAAGAGGGAGAGGAAGAAGCTTACGATTAAAGGTTTCTTAAGAAGGGGCCAGATGATGAGCTGTAGGCATGCGCTTCGGTTGGCCCCCAGTTCACGTGCTGTAGGTCCCCATGCTTCTGGTAGGGTTTCAAGTTTGGCAAGCGGCCATAGTGCAAGCAAAGGTAAGCTTAAGGCACCCTGTAAAAAAGGGGTATAAGGTGTGTTGATGACAACAGGCAAAAAAATACTAAGAACCGATGCTGGAATAAACAACATAAAGAATGAAATATAAAAAATGCGCCCAGCATGTATGGCAAATGCCAGCATGAGCAGAACAAACACAAGAAATATGCTTGTTATACTTATGCAGACAAATCCCCATAAAAAAGAATAAGGCAATGGGATTTGCATCAGAGAAGGAATCACTTGCGGAGCGCCCATTGTTCAAAGTGTTCTGCAATGATGTTTAAATGATTTATCCAGAAGATATCATCAACAACAAGGGGCGCAGCCAAGTGGCGTAAGGTGGTATCCACGGCCATATCTCTCATGGATGGTAGAGATGGCCATGCGTTAGAAAATGCTTGCTGCTGCTGTGCCTGATCAAGCCATGATACAAAACTGAGCGCGGTAGCAGTGGTGGCAGAACTATGAGGCACTCCCCAGCCGTAACGCACCTGTAAGCGTTGTTGCCAACAGATGCCAAAACGCTTGGTATCTCCATCGGCTGTGTTCAGCATTTCCCCGGTAGGCGCAAGTCCCATAAGGGCGCCACCGCTTTTTAAAATCTGCCCGGCTTCTTCCGGGGTGGACCACCAGACAATATAAGGCCGTAGCTGATCCAGTTTCCGGAAGGCCCGTATTAACCCATCTTGGGTGTTGAGTGTGCGGTAAACCATTTCGGATGGTACGCCATCAGCCAGTAGGGCAATTTCTAGCGTGGTGCGTGGGTCACGCCGTAGGCTGCGCCGTCCCGGATGGCGGGCGACGTCCCAAAAGTCCGCCCAGTTGGGGGGGGTGTCAAAACGTGAGCTATCCCACGCAATAGCGTAATCAATGCTGGTGGAATAATTGGGTTGTGCTGCATCTTCAGGCAAAGGAGCAAGCAGGCCTGCGCTGCGTCCTATCGCCAGACTGCTATTTTCCATCATGACCGCAGCCCAATGTTTGGGGCTGTTTTTTTCCTGTTGCTGGAGAGCGGTTAGAGATCCGTCCCATCCAGAGGTGATGATGCGGTGATGTGTCTGACGTGTGTATCCGGCAAAAAGGATTTTTTTCTGTATGTCACAAATCCTGCCCGAGAATGTCAGAACCCGTAAGGCGGCGTCTGCATGCGCAATTGTGTGTTTACGCGCAGGACGCGCCTGAACCATTTGAGGGGCAAGAGAGATTACGCCGCCGCCCAACCCAGCCAGCAGGGCTTTCCGTCGGGAAATGATCCCGGCAGAAGGCGCTTGTTTCTGAGGGTGGGGTGACGGTGTCCCGCTGGAGCGACCGTGCAGGAAAGAAAAAGAAAACAGGGTGACCTCGCGCATATAGTGCAGCCAGATGAAGGCAGATGAGTTTAGCCTTATTTTGCATCCATCGGAAAGGCGATAGCGTTCTGTGGTTGCCAAGCCAATATGGCCTTGTTGCCGGGGCGGAGTTCACGCGGCAAATGGATCAGGGGGCGGTGAGCTATAATTTCCGTGCCATCCAAGGTGCGAAACCGCATGGCAATGGCGTGGCCAATGTGATGGGCGGAAACAAGAGTGCAGGCAATATCTGTTTTATCTTCTATCTCCATGCCACCGGAGCGAGGAAACAGAACGGAAAGGCGGTCAGGCAGAATGCAAATGCTGGCCAGATCATTTTCTTCTAGATTGTAATCGGCCACAGCTTCCACTGTCTCGCCCGATGGCAGGCGCAATTCGGCAATATCATCCTCTATAAGTAATACCTTGCCGCTGATAACATTGGCATCCCCAAACTGTGCTGCCACGCTTAGGCAAGCAGGGCGGTTTAGTAGGGTGGCAACATCTCCTATCTGTAACAGGGTGCCATTTTGCATAACGCCAATCTGATCTGCCGCTATCATACAGTCCTGCTTCTGGCGTGAAAGCAGCAGAATGCTCAGTCCTATGGCATGGCGTAACCGATCCAAAAATGTGATTGCACGCCGGATGGTGGGGTGGTCCATGTTTTCGAAAGGCTGATTCAGAACCACAACATCGGGCTGCATGATCAGGGCGCGTGCTAGCTGCGTCCGAAATATCTGTTCTGCATTGAGTATGCGGGCCGGTTGGGCACGCAGGGCTTCCAAGCCAGTCAGGGCCAGTATTTCAGCCCCGCGATGTGCGATTTCAGACTTATGAAACGTGCCACTGGCGCGCAGGGGCAGGAGAATATTGTCCAGAACGGAAATGTGCGGAAACAAGGGCGCGTGTGGGCCTATTGTTGCCAGTTTTTTATGGCCAGATGTGTTTAAGTTATACGGTGTGCCGTTAATTTCTATCTGCCCAACCGTAAAGGGGCGTCTGCCAGCCAATGTTTCTGCCAAACAGGTTAGATCCGCATTGTCTTGCCCGATTCCCAGTATGGCTGTGCAACTTCCCGCCGGTAGAGAAAGCGTGAGGGGTTCTGCGTTGTGAAAGAACGCTAGATTGTGAACCGCCAGTGCTGTGGATGAGCCATGCGTGGTATGCATGCAACTATGTCCCTTTCCGTGGGTTAGAAGTAAAGTGCACTATATTTCAGGCAGGTAAACGGAGGTTTCTTTCATGTCTTCAGATAAAATCAAAGAAGTAAAAGCAGCAGGTGAAGCCGCAGCCGACACGGCGCGGGACGAATTGGAAGCCGTAAAAGCGCATCTTGAACGCCTTGTGACCCAGCATCTGGTGCCAGCGCTGGGCCGTGCAGGGGATAAAGCCGGCACGCTGAAGGAGCAGGCGGTTGCCAATGCGCGCGAACTGGCCGATCATGCACAAAGCGATCTTGCTAAGCGTAATCGTGGTCAGTCTTCCTGGTTGTCCATTGCCATTTCCGGCGTGGTGGGCTTTATCCTTGGGCGTCTGTCACGCTGACGCTTGTGCGTCATCTGAACAAAGGTAGCCTCGGAGCCCATGCGTATCTTTGATCTTGGTAAATCCGCCCTGAATGCTCAGTCTAACCTGATGCAACAGATGGCCATACGATACGGCAAGCAAGCCGTATTGTTGGCAATGGCGGCAGTATTTGGACTATTTGCCCTGATTACAGGGCATGGGCTCCTTTGGGTGCTTCTGGTTTTTGTCGGGCATTTTGGCCCGGTAGGTGCGGCGTTTACAGTATTCGGGCTGGATGTGTTTGTGGCTCTGGTTTGTGTGCTGTTTGGCCGTCGTTCTTACCTGACAGTGCAGGAAGTGGAAGCCCGCATTGCCCGTGACCGCAATATCACCATGATGCGCGACTCCATGACCATGGCAGCCGTAACGGCAACCGTTGCAACAGCCATGGGCCGTGGTGGATCTCGCAAAGTGTGGGACGTTGTGCGGCGGAAAAAGGACTGAAATCGTCCAGTCTGGACGAAACCATAGGTTCCATTCCAAATTTGCATTGGCGCGCAGGATTTTTTCTGTAAATGATGGCGCTGTCTTTCGTGAGTGCGCAAATTGTTTGCGCGCTCACTAGTGTGGGTAGGGAATGGAACCGAATCATCATCCCGTTATGGCCAATGAGCCCCGCCGTTTCTTTGGATATCGGCTGGCGCGTCTTGCTGCTGTGTGGCGGCGGGAGATTGATGCCGATCTGCGGGCCTTCGGCCTGACAGACGCCACATGGCGGCCCATTTATTATCTCAACTTCTCCAAAACACCCATGCGCCAGACAGATCTGGCCCGCTTCCTCTCCTTGGAAGCCCCTTCACTGGTGCGGCTTTTGGATGTGCTGGAAAAGCGTGGCTACGTGGTGCGTGAAACGGATGAAGAAGATCGCCGCTCCAAACTGGTAAGTATTACGGAAGAAGGGCGCAGTGTTGCTGCTCTTGTCAGCCGTGTGGCGGATGAAGTGACAGCCCGCCTAACGGAAGATGTTTCCACCACGGAGCTGGAAGAATGCTGCGGCGTTCTTGACCGGGTTGAGCAAGCCGCCCAAAACCACCGGGATACCATTGGTGGTGATAAAAGAGGCATGCGGTAATGCCAGTTTCCAGAACAGTGCCATGCTAGCTGAATTCAATATATTTGGTGTTTTTATTGCACCTATTGTCGTGTACGCCCTAGCGGCGCTGCCGATTACAATGTTTGTTCGCTTCGTGTTGTGGTGGAGCGGCCTTCTGGGCTGGTTCTGGCATATCGCGTTGTTCGAAGTATCGTTATACGTCAGTATTCTTTGCCTGCTGATCCTCTGCGTCTGACCCGAAAAGGCTTTTGAGTCTCCGCAATGCCCCTTCTGCGCACCCTGATACGAGTTGTTCTGACCCTTGCGGTCGTCTCACTGGCCATCGTTCTGGGGATTACCCTGTGGAACGTGTATATGATTGCACCCTGGACCCGCGATGGCCGTGTGCGTGTTTACGTTGTGGACGTGGCCCCCGAAGTTTCTGGCACAGTGGTGCAGATTCCCATCGTGGATAACCAGTTTGTGCATAAGGGTGACCCACTGTTTGTGCTTGATCCGGTGCGTTTCCGCCTTGCTATTCGTGAGGCACAGGCCCGGCTTGATGGCGCATTGGAAGATTTGAAGCTGAAACGCAATGATGCCCGCCGTCGTATGGGCTTGGGTGGCATTGTGTCGGCCGAAGAACAGGAGGTCTTTAACTCCAATGTGGCCACACAGATTGCATCTGTGGATGCAGCGCGTGCCGCTTTGGATGTGGCCAAACTGAACTTGCAGCGTTCGGTTCTGTATTCTCCGGTAAATGGTTACATCACCAACCTGAACCTGCGGGTGGGCGATTACGCCTCTGCCGGGCAGGCACGTATGGCCGTTATCGATTCCGACTCCTACTGGGTTTACGGGTATTTCGAAGAAACAAAGATGTGGGGCGTACACGTGGGTGATGAAGCCCGCGTTAAGCTGATGGGCTATAAGCCTATCCTTACAGGCCATGTTGTCAGCATTGCGCGCGGTATTAACGATACCAACGGCACACCAGATAAGCTGGGGCTGCAGGATGTGAACCCAATCTTTACCTGGGTGCGTCTGGCACAGCGTATTCCTGTTCGTATTCACATTGACCACGTGCCCGATAGTGTCACGCTGGCAGCAGGTATGACGGCAACTGTGAGCGTAGGCCCTGAACCCAGAGGCCGCCGCGGAAAGTTGACGACCTGGCTGCAAGATCATCTGTAAGCGCAGGACATGAGACAGAACATGAAGGGTCGTCGTCGCCTTGGGCTGTTTCTGGCAACATCCATGTTGTTGTCAGCCTGTACCGTAGGGCCAAATTATCAGCCAGACCGCATGAAGGTTCCGGCAGCGTTCAAGGAGACGGAGGAAGAGCATCCGGCTACGCCTGAAGAGATCGAACGCACCAACAAGGAAATGACAGAGTGGTGGTCTTTGTTCAAAGATCCCATTCTCACGCGCTTGGTGGATGATGCCATTAAGGGCAACTACGATCTGCAGATTGCCGGACAGCGTATTCTGGCCGAACGGGCCATTCGTGATCGGTCTGCCGCACAATGGTATCCACAAATGGATGCTAATATGGGCGGTGGTGATGTGCGCTATTCCATCAACATCGATAACTGGCCACTGCGCCCCGGTAATCGGGCTAACCGGCCAGAAGCTTCTATGTTGACATATGGTGTGATGGCATCGTGGGAGCTGGATATGTTCGGGCGTATCCGCCGTGATGTGGAAGCGCATGAACATCAGGTTGAAGCCAATATTGAAGGCCGCCGCGCGTTGCTGATGGGTCTGCTATCCGAGCTTGCATCCGACTATATGTTGCTGCGCGTAACACAGCTTCAGATCAAGATCGCCACGGATAACATTCGCGTTGCTAAGGATGCGTTGGACCTGACCAACAAGCTGTATCTGGAAGGTGTGGGCAACACCTTGCAGATTGCACAGGCACAGGCCGAAATGGATGCGCAGATTGCTGCGCGTGAACCGCTAAAAACACGTGTTTCGCAGGTAACACACGCCATTGCCGTGCTGCTGGGTAAAATGCCGGGTGAGCTGGAAGAGGAATTGAAGATTCCGCGGCCTCTGCCAATTGTTCCGGAATTTCCTGCTACACTGCCGTCTATCGTTATTGCCAACCGCCCGGATATCCGTATGGCGGAGCGGCAATATGCCGTTGCCACGGCACAGATTGGTGTGGCTGTTGCCAACCTGTATCCACACTTTGTGGTGCCGCTCACCTTTAACCCCAATGCATCGGCCATGTATCAGGCGTTTCAGGCAAATGCCATGAGCTGGCAGTTCCTGCTGATGGCCAGCATGCCATTGATGCACGGCGGCAAGATGACGGCAGAAGTTCGTGCAGCACAGGCTGCGGCAGAAGCTGCGCGTCTCACGTATCGTCAGACTGTTTTGCAGGGCTTCAAGGAAGTAGAAGATGCCATGGCGGCATGGCATGATGATATTGAATATGCCGAACAGCTGCATAAAGCCGCAGAAGATAGCGCAACTGCCAGTGAGCGTGCGCGTAAGCTCTACGGTGCTGGTTTGGTAGGGTTTCTGGAAGTGCTGACAACCGAACGCACCACCTTGAATGCCCAGAACATGGAGGCTCTTGCTAAGTTGGAGCGTCTGCGTGATGCGGTAAATCTATACACGGCTCTGGGTGCCGGGTGGAAAGGTGTTGCTCTTACCAACACCACTTTGCCCGTTTCTCTTGAAACGCAGAACTTCCTTGCCCGCGCCTTCAAACAATAAGCCGCAGCAGGGCGGGTTAGCATCGCCTTACGTCAAGCGTATTCTGCTGGTTGCCCTATTGATGACCGGTGGCTTTACGCTGATGTGTTTTACGGGGTGGTGGGCTGTGGCGTACAGCCATCCGCAAGATAGCTGGGGTATGCTGGTTTTCCGGTGGTTGTTTCCTGTTATAGGTGCAGCGATGGTTGGAGGTAGCTTTGTGCTTCTCAACCGTCCTGTAGGCAATGTATGGGAAGAATTTGAAGCATCCTCAGATGATGAGGATGCAGATGGAATCGTATCCAATATGGATGGGCGCTAGGCAGAATTAGTCGCCTGCAAGTCGTTTAAAGGCAGGGGTTTGCGCCTGTGTCGTTAGAAACGAGATCATGGCTTTACGTGCCAAAGCTGCATCTTGCCCAAGGTGAATAAGCCCACCAATCTGTGTTGGGTGGCGCACGATATCACACATTAACTTACCGATTTGCAGGCCCCCTTCAGGGGAAAGAACAGAGCCTGCAATGGGGGGCAGGGAACGGTCTGCCGGATCGCAGATAACCCGTAGTACAGCAAAGGGCAGCCCGGCTTCTTCTGCTGCTTTTGCAAGAAAACCGCTTTCCATATCTAATGCAGGGCAATGAGACTGTGCAAAAAGCTGCGCCTTATGGGCTGCATCCATTACAACGGTATCACTATGCAGCAGCGTTCCACCCTGCACACCCGCCTGATCTCCACCTAAAATATGGCGTAAAGTGGCATCGCATACGGCGTTTGTGCCCCAGCAGGAAACCTTTTCTGGAATAACAATGCTGCCAGCAGATAATGCCGGGTTCAGCCCCGCAGCCAAACCAAAGGAGAGCAGACAATCAGCCCCGCTGGCAACCAATCTGGCAGCTTCGCGCTTTGCTCCGGTATGTGTCGCGCCACTAGCGGCAATGGCAGCATGCGGGAAAATAGAGCGGATAAGGCGTGCTTCCGCTTTTAACCCCACCAGAATGCCGGGGCGAGAGGGCGAAGGTTGGGCAGAGGCTGATGTCATTGATTTAGAACCCAAAGGAAACGCGGCGGGTATTGCTGCTTTCAAGGTTACGATAGCGGGCTAATGCCATAAGCGGGAAGAATTGCTTGTAGCCGTGGTAACGCAGGTAAAACACCTTGGGGAAGCCAACAGCATTATAGGGGTCTTCATGCCATTCCCCATTAGCGTCCTGCTGGTCGGCCAGCCATGCAATGCCGCGCGTTACGGCTGGATCATCCCGCCGACCTGCGGCCATCAGGCCCAGAACAGCCCATGCTGTTTGTGATGGCAGGCTTTCACCATACGTGCCGTGTGGGCCGCCTTCATAAGATTCGCAACCCTCGCCCCAGCCGCCATCTGTTCGCTGGACAGAGCGGAGCCATTCCACAGCTTTCACCACGGCTGGGTCATCGTGGGAAATGCCAGCAGCATTTAAGGCGCACAGCGCAGACCATGTGCCGTAAATGTAGTTTGTGCCCCACCGCCCAAACCAGGAACCGTCTTTTTCCTGCTCCTTGCGCAGATATTCCAGTCCACGCTTGATAACGGGCTCATCTTCTGGGTTTTTCAATTGGGCCAGAAAGGAAATACAGCGTGCGGTGACATCTGCTGTGGGTGGATCGAGCAATGCACCATGATCGGCAAAAGGAATGTGGTTGAGAACATTCTTGTTGTTGTCGATATCAAAAGCACCCCAGCCACCATCTGTGCTTTGCATGCCCACAATCCATGCACGCGCACGCGCAATGGCTTCAGCATTTGTCGGGTCGCCCTCACGGTGCAACAGCATACCCACTACGGCTGTATCATCCACATCGGGGTAATAGTCGTTCCCGTATTGGAAAGCCCAGCCACCGGGGGCCAGATTGGGGTTACGAACGGCCCAATCTCCCTTTATATTCAGGATCTGCTTACTGCGGAGCCATGCAGAGGTTTTTTTCAACTCGCCAAGCGTTTTTTCTGGCGCAATTCCATTGGGGCCAGAGGCTGCCTCAATCATGGCATGGCCAGAAAGTCCGGTGTCCCAAATAGGGGAAACGCAGGGCTGACAGTAGGCTTCATCGTCTTTTTCAACGATAAGGGCCTGCACGGCTTCCCATGCCGTTTTTGCACGCGGGTCTTTATCCGGCACGCCCATGGCCCGATACATCATCACCACGTTGGCCATGGCAGGGTAAATAGCCCCCAAGCCATCTTTGCCATTTAAGCGAGGTTCGATAAAATCAAGGGCGGCTTGAATGGCTTTTTTGTGTGTTTTTTCGGGAATAAACGGTACGATGGGCCGCAAAACGCTATCCAGCCCTTTAAAAACATACCCCCATGCCGAGCGATAAGGGCCGCGAATCCAGTCCTGCACTTTTTCTGGCGGAGTAACAAACAACTCACGCACATGGATCTGGCGTGGATTTGCCGCCACAGGGCGGAGGGCTGCCAGCACCAGAAGCGGCGCAATAACTGTGCGGGACCAGTAAGACATGTTCCACACGGAAAAGAATGCCTTGGCAGGCAGCAGCATCAACTCTACGGGCATAATCGGAGTTGCACGCCACGGCACTTCACCAAACAAAGCAAGCTGGGAGCGTGTAAACACGTTTGAGCGTTCCGCCCCACCATGATCCAGAATGGCTTCTCGTGCACGCTGCATATGGGGGGCATTTATATCATCCCCCACGGCTTTGAGCGCAAAGTAAGCTTTTACAGTGGCGGAAAGGTCAAACTTGCCATTGTGGTAAAGGGGCCAGCCCCCGTGCTCTTCACTTTGGATACGGCGCAGGTAGATGGCAATTTTCTGCTCCAGCGCATCGTCAATCCTGTCCATGAAGTGTTCGAGCAGGATATATTCGGCAGGAATGGTGGCATCGGCTTCCAGCTCATAAACCCAATGCCCATCATTTTGCTGGGCCTGACTGAGAGCGGTATGCGCACTCAGAACCGCACGATCCAGAACATCTGAAGAAAGGCGTGATTCGGAAAGAGCACTCCCATCGGCGGCCATGTCAGAAAATCCTTTCTGCTTGCAAGCGTAAAGCTGTTTAGAGCGCAGTGCGTTTTAAGGGGATATTACCGAGGGTGCTTGAGGCCCAAAGTATGAACAGCTTGCACGCCAGACCGCATGGCCCCTTCAAGGGTTGCGGGCAAGCCGGTGTTTGTCCAGTCTCCGGCCAGAGCCAGATTTACCAAAGGTGTAGCAGGGCCACAGCGTAGGCGGTTTTGTTCAGGTGTGGCTGCAAAGGTTGCGCGTTTTTCCCACACAACACGTTGGGCCGCCGGTGTGGCCGGAAGAGGTTGCTCCAGCACGGCATCACAAGCCTGGCAGACTTCCTGCCAGATGGTGCGGGCCAGATCATCCTGATTCTGGTCTGCATAGCGGTTGGCGGCGCTTACGGTAACAGACAGAATGTTTTCGCGCAGGAAAACCCATTCCGTTACGCCGCCAATAACGCCCATAAACCCACATTGCGCAAAAGAGCCTTGTGGAATGGGGCGTTCATCCAGCTTGAAATGCAGGTTTAGAATGCTTTCAAATTCCGTTGGGGCGGTTATGCCAGCAATCTTGTTGGCTAAGAGACTCTGCGCCACAGGAGCAGGTACAGCCATGATGATGGAATCATCAGGCCCCAAGGTAATGTCTTCTTCGGGCGTATGCAGGGTTGTAATGCGGCCGCGCGCTTCTTCCACACCGGTAATACGGCTTTGGGTACGCACTTCTACATTCATATCCTGCAAATGCTTCAGGGCCGGATCCACCAAGGTTTCGGAAAGGCCAACCTTGGCAAACCACGGCATACAGGCCGTCCCCCCCAAGGAAAGAGATTCGCGAATAACAGCACCCAGCAATGCGGCGCTTCCGGTATCGGTAAGCGTATTAAGGGCGGAAATAGCAAACGGCTCTAAAAGCCGCCGGGCGAAGGCACCGGGCAATAGGCAATCTGCAACTGTTTCGTTTTCACCTGCGTTCATCAAGCGGTACAGGCTGCGCAAATCAGGCAGGCGCATATCCGGCACACGCCGATGTGGCTGAAATACCCACCACGGCATACGCCCGCGGGAAAGGTTTAATGTCCAGCGCGCATCTTCGGCCAGATCTACAAAGGGGAAAAGTGGCGCGTGGGGGCCGGTTAAGGTGTCCAGCGCGCCGGTAAGCCCCAGATAACGGAAAACAGTTTTGTTGGCAGAAAGCAGCAGATGGTTACCGTTATCAATGCGGCAACCAAGCTGACGATCCATATAAGAGCGCGCCCGCCCGCCACAGGCGCGGCCTGCTTCGTGCACGATAATGCGTGGGCCAGAGCCCGCCGCTTCTACCGCAGCGGCCAAACCGGCCATGCCCGCGCCAATAATATGCAAAGTGCCTGTCATCACCGTTTCCTTATCGTGCGATCAGGGAAGATAAGAGCAGGCGAGCGCGTAAACCTTGCCTACGGTGGAGCTTTCGGGCCGCTGGCGCAGTACATCAGGCCCCCATCCACGTTTGCGCAGGTTTTTCAGCACCGTTTCATAGCTGGCACCCATAATGCGGGCTGGCAGCATGGTGCGGGGGCGGCAAAGCTTCATGGTGGCAAATGCCGTTGTGAAGTGATCCTGCGCACGAGCGGCTATAATTTTGGTAACTTCCTGTAAGCCGGGGGCGGTAAGTGCCTTTACCGGATCATGCGGCACGTTAAACCGATCTAGCAGATCGGATGGCAGATACAGGCGGCCACGTGCGGCATCTTCGGGCAGATCACGCAGGATATTGGTTAACTGCAGGGCACGGCCCAGATGATAGGCAACCTTATTGCCTTCATCAGAGCACTCACCAAAGATACGCACAGACAAACGGCCAACGGCTGCGGCTACGCGATCACAGTAAAGATCCAGCGTTTTTTCATCCGGCGCTACAATCGGGGTGGCGGTATCCATCAGCATGCCATCAATGATGGCATCAAAATCTGCCTGTTGCAGCGCAAAGAACGGAATGGCGGCTAGCAGAACGCGTTCCAGCGGTTCGTGCGGGGTTTCAAGCCTGTCCTGATACAGGTGGGAAATCTTTTTGTGCCATTCCTCCAATGCCTGTGTGCGTTCTGCCAACGGGGCTAGGCCATCGGCAATATCGTCCACCACACGGCAGAAAGCGTAAATGGCATACATGCCGTAGCGGCGCATGGGGGGCAGGATACGCATGCCAGCGGCAAAGGAAGTTCCCGCCTGTTTGACCGTACTTTCCACCCAGGCAAGATCAGCAGGATCACACCCAAGGGGGGTCGGCTCGTCATGCATCTGGATGTCTGGGGTTGTCACGCGCTTCTCACTTGTTGTTCGATTGTCAAAGTTATTTGGTCAGGCTCTTTTTACAGAAGTTCTGCCATTCGGAAAGGTCATGCCCATGCCCGCAGGGCCGCAATGGCTGCATGCATGCCGTCTGCCCGACGCAAGGCCACACGCCCTGCCAGTGGGTCTTCACGCCGCAGGCGGCGGGTAAGGCAGTGTGCCAGTTCTACAATAGCAGCACATTCCATACGGAACCGGCGGTCACGGATATGGGCAGCTAAGGCGGAAGCCTGCTGGTTGAGGGCATCTACCCCGTCCAGCATGGTGTTGAAAACACGCCGCAGAGCAGGAGAGCTGCTACCAGCCAGCAGATCCTGCTGCGATGTGCCGCAACGTTGCATCATATCTGCGGGGATGTAGCAGCGCTTCAGGCGCTTGAGATCACCAGAGCAATCCTGAAGGTGGTTTAGAATCTGTAGTGATGTGCACAGTGCATCGGAGGGCGCAAAGGCGGCGGAAGATTCTTCGTGCAGGCCAATCAGATAACGGCCCACAGGGTTGGCGGAATACCGGCAGTATTGCAGCAGATCATCCCATGTCTGATAGACATGCCCGCGCGAATCGTTGCGGAAGGCAATCAGCAGATCCGTTGCTGTTTCAAACGGAACATGTGTTTGCAGAAGAGACCGGCGCAATGTTGCCGCACTTTGGGCATCGGGCCGGTTGATCGGGTCCCGCTTGCCGAGCAAAACCTCTTCCATTGCATTCAGGCGTGTAATCTTGTCATCGGGGGCAAGGGTTTCACTATCTGCAATGTCATCAATAACACGCGCGTAATCATAGTAGGCATGCACGTGCGGGCGCAGCTTTTTGCTGATTAGCAGGGAACCGACGGGAAAGTTTTCATCCGAAGCTCCTTTGCCGGATGAAACGTCTACTGTTCCCCATACGCTGGTTGTGTTGGTCATGCCTGGCTCAATATGATTGCGCGATAAGGGCAGCCCCGTGATTTACATGAGGCTGCCGGGAATGCCTATCCCTTAACTGCGGCCCTGCCCAGAGGGAGGCTTCAGATATATTTCAGGCGCGCCGGCTTTTTTGTTCTAGCGTGCGCCCATCATTGGGTATGGCTTCGGTATAGGCGCGGTCTTTCCAGACCACACCTTTACCCCGGTGGTGGTTAAGGGCGGACCCGATAGTGGCGACTGTATAAAACAGCGCAATAAACGGCAACGCTAATGCCCATAAAGGCGAAAGGCGAAAGCGCCGCAGCGTAGGTATAAAGGAGCAGAGAGATATGGCAAACGTGGCTGCTCCAACCCATTGTGCAGGCCCATGTGCCAGAAAAGCAAGTGCAGCAGGGGCAAGCCACACCAAAATCATGGCTAATACGGTTAACACCAATAGCGCGGGTGAAAAGCGTAACTGCACGTAAGCCGTGCGCGCAATCATACGCCAGATATCGCCAGCCGTTGGATAGGGGCGAACAGATTTGGCCAAGCAGGAATGGCCTAGATACAAGTGGCCGCCAGCTTGTTTGACGCAGCTTGCCAGTGTGCAATCATCTATCAGGGCACCACGCAGGGCTTCAATGCCGCCAATCTGGCGGAGCATATCGCGGCGCAGTAAAATGGTGCCCCCTGCGGCTCCGGCCGTTTTATCTTTGGGGTTATTCACCTTGGCGAACGGATAAAGCAGGGCAAAAAAGAATACAAAAGCTGGCACCAAAGCGCGCTCAGCAAGGCTTTCGCACTGAAGTTCCACCATTTCGGAAACCATGTGCAAACGGTCTGTTTGTGCCTTGGCCACCAAGGTAGAAACATGTGCCGGAGCATGCAGAATATCTGCATCTGTAAACAGTATGTAACCGCTGCCATCTGCACATTGGCGCTCCGCCTCTGCCACCCCTTGGGCAACGGCCCATAATTTACCGCTCCAGCCAGCAGAAGGCTCTGCCCCATCTACAACGGTCAGGCGGTTGAGAGGGTCGGGCAAAGCCCGTGCGAGATCCCCTGTGCTATCCGTACTGCGATCATTTACCAAAATAACGGAAAGGCGGCCCATGTAATCCTGCGCCAGCAAAGAAGAGAGGGCTGGCTGAATGGATTCAGCTTCATCTCGGGCAGGCACAACCACCGTAACATCCGGCGCAATATCCATGCGCGTCCGGCCTGCGTCTGCGGGTTGCAGAATGGGGCCAGCCTGCCAGAACTTTCCATGAAAAAATATCAGCCCAATCCAGATAATGGCGCATAAGATAGCCAGAGCCAGTATCACTGCTGCTCTCCTATTTCAGCATGCCATTATTGCGGAACCAGGTAATGGCATCTTCCACCGCCTTGCGTGCCGGACGCGGGTTATACCCTAGTGCACGCTTGGCTTTATCGGATGAGAAGAACATTTTTTTGCGGGACATGGCCAACATCTCACGCGTTACACGTGGGTTGATGCCAAAGGAGCGGGAAAGCCATTCGGACACAATTGCCACAGGCCAGATGACTTCCTGCGGCAGCCTGATTTTTGGCGGCGGCACGTGGGCAATTTCTGAAACCATAGCGAACAGATCGCCCAGCAGGTAGTTTTCGCCGCCCAGAATATATTTTTCGCCAACGGTGCCACGTTCCAGCGCTAGCGCATGGCCTTCGGCCACGTCATCTACATGTACAATATTCACGCCTGTATCGACATAGGCGGGCATGCGGCCTGCGGCGCAATCCAGAATCATCTGCCCGGTGGGGGTGGGTTTGATGTCTCGCGGGCCAACGGGTGTGGAAGGGTTTACGATAACCGCCGGTAGCCCCTGGTCGCGCACTAATTGCAGCACTTCCTGCTCGGCCCGGTATTTAGAGCGCTTGTAAATGCCAATAACGGCATGTTCCTGTACGGGGGTGTTTTCATCGGCAATGGAACCATCACCAATCAGGCCCAATGCCGCAACAGAGGAACAATACACAATTTTTTCAACACCAGCCGCTTTTGCGGCCAGCATAAGCTGGCGTGTGCCCTCTACGTTTGCTGTCATCATAGGGGCAGGGTCTGGCACCCATAGCCGGTAATCGGCAGCAACGTGGAATACGTAGCGGCACCCTTCTACCGCACGCGCAAAGGTTTCTGGGCGAGAAAGATCACCGTCCACCAAATCGGCAGGAATATCCGCAATATTGCGTCTATCGCTGCCTTCGCGCACCATTAGCCGCAGGGAATGCCCCCGCTCCAGCAAAGTGCGGGCTACGGCGGAACCAACAAAGCCTGTTGCGCCGGTTACGAGGGTATGGGCAGTCATGAGAATATACGCTCCCCCAGAGGTACGATACGTAAATAAAAGTGGTAAGGACGTTAATCCCGAACGGCAGGTCTGTTTCTTTATCCTGCTGTCCGAGGTGGCGCCAGACCCCGTGGTGGTGTAAGGGGACGAACCAATCACACACACACACTGATGCGCCTCTTGCTTTTTACCACATGGCAAAGGGCCTTGGGTGTGCTGGACAAACAGAGCTGGGGCCTTGAAGAAGCTTACGGTTTTTCTTACTTTTCTCGGGCTTGTGGCCGTTACGGCAGCAATGGCATGGAGCGGTTTCGATTCCGTTTTGCATGCCGTTATGCGTATAGGTCTGGGCGGCTTTCTTGTAATGGTATGCTGCCAGTTGCTGGTAGATGGCGTTCTGGGGCTGGCTTGGCATGCCGCTTTTCCCGAACTGGGCTATTTTAGGCTGCTATCCGCCCGCATGGTGCGCGATGCCGCAGCAACATGCCTGCCTTTTTCCCAGCTCGGTGGCATTGTTATCGGGATTCGGGCCACATGCTCATCGCATGGCTTTTATAAAGGCGATAAGCGGGAAGTGGCGTTGCCAGAGGCAGCTTGCGCCAATCTGGTAGATATCACCACGGAAGTGATGGGGCAGGTAGCTTTTGTGCTGCTGGCCGTTGCTTTTTTGGTGGCGCATCAGCGTTCCAGCCCGTTTGTTGTGCCCGTAGTGTGCGGTGCGGTGTTCCTGATTGCAGGCACGGCCGGGTTTATCTGGACCCAGCGGCATGGTGGTAATCTGTTCCGCAAATTTGGTGGAACATTTACCCGCAGCCTTGCCTCCCAATGGCACGAAAACCTGACTCAAGGCGCTGATGATCTGCAAGAGCAGATGGAAGCGGCATGGAGCCGCCCGTGGCATATCTGCCGCTCTGCGCTGTACCATTTTATAGGGTGGCTGGGCAGCGCAGCTATGCTTTGGCTAACGGCGCGTTTTCTGGGTGCGCATCTTTCCTTCCCCAATGCCGTTGCTGTGGAAGGTGTAACCTGCGCCATTATGTCTTTAGGATTTCTGGTGCCCGGTAGTTTGGGTGTGCAGGAAGGTGCCTATATGGCGCTGGGCCATGCTTTTGGTATCGATCCTTCTGTCTCACTTGGGCTTTCTTTGCTGCGGCGTGGGCGTGAGATCATCATCGGTATTCCTGTTCTGTTGGCATGGCAGTTCATGGAAATGCACGGTTTACGGAACAATAATAAAACTGATGAGGACAAGGCAGCGTATCCTCCCGCTTCTTCAGTGGTGAAGGATACTCACCTTGGCTGAGGATACTGTGCCTGTTTTTGATACGCTGGCTGTTATTGGGCCAGGGCTTATCGGATCTTCCGTGTTGCGGCGTGCGCAGGCAGAGGGAAATCTGGTTCGCAAACTTATAGCAGTGGATCAGAGTCCGGATGTGTGTGCCCGCGTGGCAGAGCTAGGTATTGCGGATGAAGTGACAACAGATGCCGCAGCCGCAGCCGCGCAGGCTGATTGCGTGATGCTGTGTGTGCCAGTAGGCGCTATGGGCGCAGTAGCTGCACAGGTTGTTCCGGCCATGAAGCCCGGCGCAATATTGACAGATGTGGGCTCTACCAAGGTGTCTGTGATTGAGGCTATCAGGCCTTCACTACGGGCAGATGTGCCATATGTGCCCACGCATCCTATGGCAGGCACAGAGTTTTCTGGCCCAGATGCCGGGCTGGCAGATTTATTTGAGAATCGCTGGTGCCTGATGACGCCGTTAGACTGCACTACGGCAGAGGCGTTGGAAAAAATGCGCACCTTGTGGGAACTCTGCGGTGCCCGCTTGCGGGAAATGACACCCGCGCATCATGATCGTGTTTGCGCCATTGTTAGCCATTTGCCGCATTTGCTGGCCTTTACCATTTGCGGCACGGCAGATGATCTGGCGAGTGAAACCCGGTCTGAGGTGTTGGATTTTGCTGCATCCGGCTTCCGGGATTTTACACGTATTGCAGCTTCAGACCCCATTATGTGGCGGGATATTTTTCTTTCCAACCGTGAAGCTCTGCTGGAAATGCTGGGTCGGTTTATGGAAGATGCGCAGGCTATGGCGCGCGCTATCCGATGGGAAGATTCCGATTACATTGTGGATCGGATTGAACGGGGCCGCAAAATTCGCAAAAGTCTGATCGAGAACAAACAGGCCTAAAGGCCAGACCTGCGTGCTTAAAAATCAGGTCGGCTGCCCGTAGGCCTTGATGTGTAGCGCATCCAGCCGTTTGTGGTTGCGGTCTGTCATGGGGCTGAGTTCCAGCACTTTCTGCCAGGCTTTCAGTGCGGCTGTGCCATCATTACGGTGTTCTTCAACACTGGTCAGAAGGCTCCAGCTTTCCGCATCTAGCGGATCGCGCTGCAAGGCTTCGCCTATATCAGCGATGGCTCCTTTAAGATCTCCCGCCACAAGGCGCATTTGGGCGCGTGTGCGCCACAGAATGGCTTGGTCGGGCTGTAGGGCCAGTGCATCGCCTATGTCTTCTACCGCATCATCTGGTTTATCGGTTGTCAGATCTTTTTCTGCCCGACGGACCAAAAGTTGTGTGGTGGGGGAAAGCTTGGCCGAACGGAGGGCCTCCAGTTGTTCTTGCAGGGTGTGCGCTTCCTCTGGTGTTTTGGCGTGAGCCAATGCCGTGGAAAGCTGCTTTATTTGTTCTGCAATGCTGCTGGAATGCTGTGATGCGGCATGTGCTGGTGGGGAGGCTGGTGGTGTGGTGGTTTGCGTCCATCCTGTAGCCGGAAGGCCCATATGTATTGCGCAGATGCCGGCAAACAAAAACCCGCTCCTCCGGCAAGCGGAAGAACGGGTTTTACGCATGACATGCGTGTTCAACCAGCCAAAAAGGGCCGGATGATGCATGAGATTAGCCCTGACGAGCTTTCATGCGAGGGTTCTTCTTGTTGATAACATAAACCCGGCCGCGACGACGCACTACACGGCAGTCTTTATCGCGCACTTTGGCCGACTTCAGGCTGTTTCTGATTTTCATGGCCCGTTTTCTCCGCCGATGCTGATGGACGTACAAAATAAGTTGGCTCGGCACATACCGGGTGCGTGCGTGAGAGTCAATATTTCTCGCATTTCTGGGCGCATTTTCTCATCATTCAGGTGGATTTTCTGCTTTGCGCGAGGGTGTTGCAGGTGGGGCCAGTGCCGCAAAAGTTGTGGCAAGTGTTTGAAAATCTGCTGCGCGGGGAGATCTTGGCCGCCACGCCAGCCCAATGGTACGCCGCGCCAGATCGCTGGTAAGAGGGCGTGCTATAAGATTATGGCCTCGCAGAATGCCTGCATGAATGGCCAGTTCGGGCATAATGGCAATGCCCAACCCCAGTTCCACCATTTCTGCCATGGAGTGGAGAGACATGGCGGTAAAGGTGGAGTCGCTTTCCCCTTCAGATCCGCTCCGGCTTGGGCTTTGGCGGCAAATGGCCAGAGTTTGATCGCGCAGGCAGTGCCCATCCTCCATCATGATCATGTTGTGTTCGGATAATTGAGAGGCTGGTACGGCAGGTAGGGCAGAAAATGGGTGGTCTGGTGGCATAATCACCCGGAAGGGGTCTTGCCATAATGGGTGTGTTTCTGTGCCATCGCACAGGCAGGGCATGGCCACCACCAGTGTATCTAACTGGCCGAGGGAGAGTTTTTCCAGCAGGTGTTCGGTCGTGTCTTCCGTAATGGACAACAGAAGGCGCGGAAAGTGCTCGCGCAAGTTAAGCACCAATTGTGGAATCAGAAATGGCCCAATGGTGGGAATAATGCCGACTCGTAGCGGCCCAGTTAGCGGTGTGCGGGCAGCGGCAGCCAATTGCGGCACGGCTTCCAGTGCCGCCAGTGCTTGCCGGGCCTTGAGTGCAATTTCGTGCCCCAAAGGGGTGAACACCACTTTTTTGCCCACGGTGCGGTCTAGCAAAGGGGCATCAAGCTGGCGTTCCAGCGCCATAATACCGGCAGAAAGGGTGGATTGTGTGACTGCACAGGCAGCGGCAGCCCGCCCAAAATGGCGCAGTTCTGAAAGGGTGATCAGATAGCGTAATTGCTGGGCAGAAGGCAGCGGCAGCACGGTATGATTTCCTGATGCAATGTATCTAAGGGGCGAATCTTCGGCATTTCATCGAATAGTTCAATGATTTTGATATAAAATATTCATTGGCTTAAATGAAAAAGCCGCGCCATACAGGACAACACAGCCGGTGGCACGTTGGTGCTGCATGGTGTGTGCCAAGCTATAAGGAGCAAGATTATGCTGACAGTTGGCGATAAGTTTCCAAGTTTTGATCTGACCGCCGTTCCTGGTGGCCCGGAAGGCCTGAAGGGCGAATTCGTTCAGATTTCTGACAAGAGCGATGCCGGTAAGTGGAAGATCGTATTCTTCTGGCCGATGGACTTCACGTTCGTCTGCCCGACAGAAATCGTGGCTTTCGGTAAGCTGGCTAAAGACTTCGCTGATCGCGATGCCGTTGTGTACGGTGTGTCCATCGACAGCCAGTTCGTGCACCTTAACTGGCGCCTGCATCATGATGACCTGAAGGATCTGCCGATCCCGATGCTGGCTGACATCAAGCGTGAGCTGACAGAAGGCACAGGCGTACTGGCTAAAGAAGCCGGCGTTGCTCTGCGCGCTACCTTTGTTGTGGATCCGCATGGCGTGATTCGCCACGTATCCGTCAACGATCTGTCCGTTGGTCGTAACCCACAGGAAATCCTGCGTATTCTGGATGGCCTGCAGAGCGACGAACTGTGCCCCTGTAACTGGAAGAAGGGTGACGACTTTATTAAAGTCTGAGCCTGAAAATTTCATCCGGCCTGCGGGGCGGATGAGGCGGTGCGGGTGGCATATGCCACCCGTTGCCTTCTTCCATAAAGGGGGAGGCGGTAGCCTTGATGTGGTTACCAACTGCGCCAAATAGTGGGGCAGTTTACGCGGCAAAAACCGCGCGGGCGCTATGCGTCTGATTTTTCCGAACAACCTGAATATTGGAAAATGCTATGTCCATTGATGCAATCAAGGATCGTATTCCCGATTATGCCAAGGATCTGCGGCTGAATCTCAGCTCTTTGGTTAATGATGTGACAATCACACCGCAGCAGTTGGCTGGCACATTTGTGGCGTCTGCACTCGCCGCGCGGAATGATGAAGTTACATCAGCTATTGTGGCGCAGTTTGCTTCAACACTTTCACCAGAAGCTCTTACGGCAGCCAAATCCGCTAATGCCATTATGGCCATGAACAACATTTACTACCGCTTTGTGCATATGGCAGGTGGTGAATATTCCCAGATGCCTGCGCAGTTGCGCATGAGCGTGATTGCCAAGCCGGGCGTAGAAAAAGCTGATTTTGAGCTGTGGTGTCTGGCTGTTTCTGTAATCAATGGATGTGATCTGTGTGTGACCAGCCATGAAAAAATCGTGCGCGAGGCATTAGGGGCATCTGCCGTGCAAACAGCAGCACGTATTGCCGCAACTGTGCATGCCGTTGCAGTTACCCTACAAGGTTCCAGTGCTTTAGGTGATTGAAGCTGAAAAGCCTTGCTTCCGGCTGCCTAGCAGCCGGACAAAAGCAGGCCGCACCACTTTGTATTCCAAAAAGAAATAAGTTTTTAAGGAAATAAAGTGGCGCGAGTGACGGGGCTCGAACCCGCGACCTCCGGCGTGACAGGCCGGCGCTCTAACCAACTGAGCTACACCCGCAGTTTCAACGCGCTTTCGTGCGTTGGTATGTCGCGCTTTATAGCGATGTTTTCGCGTTTGGCAACAGGGTTTTCATAAAAAAATTCATTTCAGGAAGAATTTCTCGTGCTACGCGCAAAAAAATGGCAATTTCTTTTGAAAGGAATGGCTTATTTGGCCTTTTCAAATGCTCCGGCAATAGAAAGCAACACCTTGTCCGCCACCAAGGGCTCATAGGTTTTTATGCCATAGGCGCTGCGCTTCAGTTCTCCCGTAGCCTGAAAGCCCACAGTATAGGTTTTGTTCATGGGGTTTTGCCCTGCGCCTATAAAACGTGCGTGCAGGGTAAGTGGCTGTGTAATGCCATGTAGCGTAAATTGCCCTTCAATATCAGCCGTGTCTGTTCCGGTTGGTGTGATTTTGGAGGAAACAAATTCAGCCTTGGGGTAGTGGGCCACATCAAGCCATTCAGAGGTTTTGAGTTCGTTAGTCAGCTTGGTGCTGGGGGTTAGGACGCTGTCAGTGGGAATAGAGACACTGAGCCGCGATGCCTCCAGTTGAGCGGGATCAAGCGCAAGCGTGCCCGATGCGTTTGAGAAAAAGCCGGAATAATTGGTAAAGCCCAGATGGAGTACAGAAAACACCACCTGCGTATGGTTGGAATCTACAGCGTAGTTTCCTTGTTCAACAGCGGAAAAGGCTGGAGCAGCTTGAGCTGTGGAGAGAACAAAAGTTAATCCCGCAATCATAAGGATAGGGCGCGAGAAAAAAGTGCTCATAAGCTTGTTCCTTTAAAAACGAGGGCTTTGAGAGGGATAGCTCCTGAGCAAACAGAAAGTTGCCGGTAAGTTTTTACGGCCTTTAACCGAAGCGGAAACCAGATAGCGCTTTACCCAAAACGGTATCGCTATAAGTGCGAATCCCTTCATCCTGCCCGGCAGCGCCTGCTGCCACCATAAGTGGCAGCAAATGTTCCTCCCGCGGGTGGCAAATACGTGCGCCGGGGGCAGCGGCCCAGTGCACAAGCTGGGTATCGCGCTTAACTGGCGGGGCTGTAACTGCTTTTTCCAGCCATGTATCAAATTCTTGTGCAGCCTGATTGGTGGCTGGGGAACCGTTCATGAAGTGGCGCAGGTTATGATAGCTCATACCTGTGCCAATAATCAGCACATTCTGGGCACGTAAAGGCTCCAGCGCGGCCCCTAGAGCAATGTGGGCGGCAGGGTCCATGCTTTTTAGCAGGGAGAGTTCCACAATCGGGATATCAGCTTTTTCAAACGCCAGCATGAAGGGAATAAAGACACCGTGGTCAAACCCGCGTTTGTCATCTGTGGCGCATGGCATGCCGGCTGCGTGCAAAAGGTTGCAAACACTTTGGGCCAGTTCAGGGCTGCCCGGCGCTGGGTATTGTAGCTGATAGGTATGTGGCGGAAAGCCAAAGTAATCATAAATCAGGGATGGATTGGGCGCGGCCGTAATGGTGGGAATGTCTTCTTCCCAATGGCCGGAAACCACCACAATGGCATCGGGTTTACGGGGGAGGGTGCTTTGCGTGCTGCGGAGATACGCCGCCATTTTGTCCCACGTATTGGGCCAATCCATAAAAAAGCATGGGCCACCACCATGAGGAAGAAAGAGAACGGGTTGGCGCGAGGGAAGGGAAGACCCCGTAATGGGCATGCTATTTTTCTCCAATATCCGTGCTTCATATTGGAGGCGAAGGGGGCGCTTGATAAGCTGTTATTCTAGGAAAACTGTTTTTGCATAGGGTATGAGGCAAGAAAAAAAGCTGCGGGGCAGAAGCCGCCGCAGCTTTTTGTCAAGCAGAGTGCAAAGGCGGTTTATTTGCCTTTTGCAGCTTCCAGAGCTTTCACAATGAACTCGCCTGCTTCTTCCTTTGTGCCCCAACCGGTCACTTTCACCCATTTGCCTTTTTCAAGGTCTTTGTAGCGGGTGAAAAAGTGCTCAATGGCCTGCACGGTAATTTCCGGCAGATCGTCCACGCTCTGCACCTTGGTAAACTGTGGGTGCACTTTATCGTGCGGTACGCAGATGATTTTTTCGTCCTGACCGGATTCGTCTTCCATCTTCAGAACGCCAATTGGGCGGGCGCGAATCACACAACCGGGCACAACATTGTGCGGCGTCAGCACCAGAGCGTCCGTTGGGTCGCCATCAGCGGCCAGCGTGTTGGGGATAAAGCCGTAAGCCGTAGGGTAAGCCATGGGCGTGAACAGGAAACGGTCCACCACAAGGGCGCCGCTTTCCTTGTCGATTTCGTATTTGACAGAAGAACCCTGCGGAATTTCGATCACGACGTTAATATCAAACGGCACATCTTTGCCGGGGGAAAGTTTTGAAACGTCCATTGAAGACTGCTCCAGAGCTGAAAAATTAAAGGCGGCAAACCCTATCTGGCAGATGCCCGCTTGCCAAGAGTAATGCGTTTTTCATGCCAACTGGCAGTTTTCAGCACAGAAACCCTTGCCAAATCGCTCAGGTTGCGTAATCAGGAACCCGCCTGCGCGCCCGTAGCTCAATTGGTTAGAGCGGGCCGCTCATAACGGCTTGGTTGCGGGTTCAAGTCCTGCCGGGCGCAGGCGATAACAGCTTGCTGCGCCGATGTGGTCGCACCCGCCCTTTAATCTTACCCATCCGCATTACGGGAGTTCATTATCATGGCATCCTATCAATACGTTTATGTCATGAAGGATCTGACAAAGTCCTATCCCGGCGGGCGTGAAGTGTTTAAAGGCATCACGCTATCCTTCATGCCGGGTGCCAAAATTGGTATCTTGGGTGTGAACGGTGCAGGTAAGTCCACACTGCTGAAAATCATGGCCGGCATCGATAAGGAATTCGGTGGTGAGGCATGGGCCGCAGAAGGGGTGCGTGTTGGCTATCTGGAGCAGGAACCGCAGCTAGACCCTAAGCTGACCGTGGGCGAAAACGTGGCTCTGGGCTTTGGTGATCTTAAAAAGGCCGTAGATCGGTTTAACGAGATTTCCGCCCGCTTTGCCGAACCCATGGAAGATGAGGAAATGAATGCCCTGCTGGCCGAACAGGCCGAATTGCAGGAAAAGATTGATGCCGGTGATGGTTGGGAGCTGGACCGCAAGCTAGATATTGCGCTGGATGCCCTGCGCTGCCCACCCGCAGATAGCCCGGTAGATAAGCTTTCAGGTGGTGAGCGCCGCCGCGTGGCGCTGTGCCGCCTGCTGCTGGAAAAGCCCGACCTGCTGCTGTTGGATGAACCAACCAACCATCTGGATGCCGAAAGTGTTGCATGGCTTGAGCGCACGCTGAAGGATTACGATGGCACCGTTATGGTTATTACCCATGACCGTTACTTCCTGGACAACGTGACCAACTGGATTCTGGAAATCGAGCGTGGCCGCGGTATTCCGTTCGAAGGCAACTATTCCTCTTGGCTGGAGCAGAAGCGTAAGCGTCTGGCACAGGAAGAAAAGGAAGAAAGTTCCCGCCAGCGTGCATTGGCTGCGGAACAGGAATGGATTAACGCTAGCCCCAAAGCACGCCAGACCAAAAGCAAGGCTCGTATTACCAAATATGAGGAAATGTTGGCGGCCAGTGCTGAAAAAGTTGGCGGCGTTGCGGACATTGTTATTCCACCTGGCCCACGCCTTGGTGGCACTGTTATTGAGGCCGAAAACCTCACCAAAGGCTTTGGTGAACGCCTGCTGATTGATAACCTTAACTTCAAGCTGCCGCCGGGTGGTATTGTGGGTGTTATTGGGCCGAACGGTGCTGGTAAATCTACCCTGTTCAAAATGATTATCGGGCAGGAAAAGCCGGATGCGGGTGCGCTGAAAATTGGTGAAACCGTAAAGCTTGGTTACGTAGATCAGTCTCGTGATGATCTTGATGCAGATAAAACCGTATGGGAAGAAATTTCCGGCGGCACGGATGTTATCTATCTGGGCAAGCGGGCTGTGCCTTCACGCGCTTATGTTGGGGCCTTTAACTTTAAAGGTTCTGATCAGCAGAAAAAGGTTGGCGTGCTTTCTGGTGGTGAACGCAACCGCGTGCATCTGGCCAAGATGCTACGGCAGGAAAGCAACGTGATCCTGTTGGATGAACCTACCAACGATTTGGACGTGGACACCCTGCGTGCGCTGGAAGATGCGCTGGCAGAATTCCCCGGTTGCGCAGTGGTGATCTCGCATGATCGCTGGTTCCTGGACCGTCTGGCAACGCATATTCTGGCCTTTGAGGGCGATTCCCACGTGGAATGGTTTGAAGGGAACTTCCAGGCATATGAAGAAGACAAACGCCGCCGTCTGGGGCCAGATGCGACAGAACCTGGCCGTATCCAGTACAAACCTCTGGCCCGCTAAATAGGGTTAATAGGAGCCCTTATTTTATTGGGCTCCTATCTTGATGAAGGCACCATGTATTACCGGCAGCATGCGGAATTAGAGGAAGGGCTTTTGCCTTTCCTTGGCTGCAAGGCGTGAATTGTGGATTCGCGTTCTGTTAGAACTCCGCGCCTGCTGCTTAAGCCCGTAACATGGCGGGATATGGAAGATATGGTGCGCCTAAAAGCAGATGGCGGTGCCTTTGGCCGCATGTTTGGTGGCGTGCGTAGCCGCCAGCAGGCGGAACTGGAAATGGCGGATGATATCGCTTTCTGGGCCTGCCATCGGGTAGGTATTTTTACCATTCATGAAAAAGGCCGCTTTGTCGGCATGACCGGTATTCATGATCGGCCAGATGGGCGTGGCTTTGCCTTACGCTTTGCGCTTTTTCCGTGGGCCAGCGGTCGAGGTATTGCACGAGAAGCCGCAAGTGCTGCGCTTAACTTTGCGCATGATGCCGGAATTAATAAAGTGATAGCCGTTGCAGCAGAAAGCAACGTGGCGTCCCGCACCATTTTGGGTGGTATTGGTATGCGGGTGGAAGAAACGTTTCAAAGAGATGGCCAAACAATGCTGGTTTATGAAAGTGTTTGGCCCAAGCCATAAAAAAGGCGCTCCCAGAGGGAACGCCTTTTTTACAAACCAAAAATTCTATTTGTGCGTTAGTTGGCCGCTGTGTGGTGGCTTAACTGGCGCTGCAATGCATCCAGAAGGGCCCCTACATTACCGCCATTACGTGCGATGTAGGAGGAATAGTCATTCCGCTGCGTGAGGCGCAGGCTTGCACCTTCACCAATTACGTCCACCACTTTGGGGCTGCCAGAGGCTTCGCTAACAATCCACTGCATGGCGGCCGCAGGCTGTTGTGGGCGCATCAGCGTGCTGTCCACGGCGTATTCATCTGGGCCAGAGCTGGTTACATTCCCCAGCGTAAAGTTTACGCCACGGTATTCACCCAGCTTGTCCGTAATGGCGTTCACCAGAACCTGATGGAACAGGCCCAGATAACGCTGTTGCTGGTCTGGTGAGGCTGTTTTCCAGTAACGGCCCAGGCAGTAGCGGCCGATTCCATCAATATCGACGTTTTTCTGCACCAGCGGCAGAACTTTCTCTTTCTTTTCGCTCAGCGGAATAGGGCTGTTGACGATAGCGACAAGCTGGTTGCCAAATACCTGAATAAATTGTTTTGCGTTTTCCGCAGCACGAGCGGGAGCGGAAAAAAGGCCACCAGCGCAAAGCAGGGCAAAGGCACCCAGAATAACACGGCGGCTTGAAAGAAATTTCATGTCTGTGTACCCTTTTGGCTGTTTTTCTTAATGGTACCAGTCTGGCACGGTCGCGCGGTTATCATTCTTGATGGCTTCAGCCTGCGCCCGACGCTGCTGCTGATAGGCGCTACGAATCGTAGCATAAGGATCCAGCGCGTCACGCTCCAACGCGTCTAGTTCATCCAAATGCTCAGAACGGGCATGCACAACCCCAAACAGGTTATAAGCCCAGTTAAAGCTAACCAACCCGTACCCGCGTGGCACATAGTCCCATGGGGAAAGGCCTTGGTCAATGGCGTAGCCAATACCATCACGGATAGAAGATGGCCCCATTGGCAGGAACAGATATGGCCCCGCAGGAATGCCCCAGTTGGCCAGTGTCATGCCTGCATCGTTATCATGGTGCGGGAATCCGGCCATTTTGGCCACGTCAATCAAACCGCCCAAGCCCACTGTCATGTTCACGCACCAGCGCACAAACATATCACCTGCGCGGCGTGGCTTGCCTGCCCCCACATCGTTAAAGAAAACGGAGGGTTCGTTCATGGTTCTGACAAGGTTGCCCAATGAATTACGTACCGGGCGTGGCACGGCCCACACGTAAGCTTTGGCCATGGGGCGCAGGCCCCATTTATCGAACTTCATGGTTAAGTTGAACATCTTGCGGTTCAACGGTTCGTAGGGGTCGTTCGCCGCCTTGTATTCAGCCAGAGCATCCGGGTCTTTGGGTACGGGTGCCTTAATAGCACTGCATCCTGCCGTACCCAGCAAAGTGGCGGCTAGGCAGAATGTGCCCAAACGAAAACGGCGCTGTGCCGAGGAACCTTCCCGCGTCTGACTTTTTTTTGCCTGCGCGCGAGGGCGGAGCCTTGAGCCGTTCCGTCCTGAAATCATTGCCACCTTTACCTTTGCTCTGTGACGACCGTCTGGCCCATGCTGAATGCAGGCCAATTGCTGTCGCTTTCTCTACCACGAGAAACCAGCGGCGCAATGGCAGGGCTTACTTGCATAACAAACAGGGGCGTAAAATAGACCCGTGTGTGCGATCTTTGACAGGAGAGTGAGAGATTTTTGTGCAATCTGTTGCCAGAAAGTCGCACTTCCTATCTTGCTTCAAAAAGAAAAGAGAATCCTGAAATCAGAGACCACGATCCCGCTTGATGATATCCCACGCAGCGTTAATGCGTGAAATTTTGACGGATGCGGCTTCAATTTCAACGGCGCTTGCATTGCGGGCCAACAGAATATCCGGGTGATACTGCCGCACCAGTTTCTTCCACAAGGCACGCAGTTCTTCATTTGAAAGATCTGGCGAAGCACCCATAACAGTATAGGCATCATCTTCGGCCATGGCTGGGGTGGAACGCCCGTGGGCTGCACGTTCCCACGCGCCACGGCTTAAACCAAACAGGGCATGTACCCGTTTGAGAAAACGCTCTTCTTCAGGAGCCAAGGGTTCATCCGCTGCCAGATCGGCGCGCGCAATGGTAAACAGAATTCCCATCAGGTCTTCCAACGGGCGTTTATCTGTTGCGTAAACTTGCCCCAGTTCACGCGCGAAGGCTTCGTAATCATCCGTACGTTGGCGTGCCATATCAAACAGGCGTCCAACTTCACGCATGTTTTCATCTGGCACGCGAAAACGAGATTTAAAGGCGTTGATTTCTCGCCGGTTAACGGGCGCATCACACTTAGCCAGTTTGGCGCTAAGGATAACGCAGGAAAGCCCGTAAAGCTGTTCCTTCTTGCCAAGGGCCGCAGCCAGTTTGGCAGCCACAAAGGTAGCAGCCCCGTTAGGGTCCGGCCTTGCGCGCGCAGCCCATTTATCGCTCCAGCCACCTGTTGGAGGCTGGAGAATCGCACCTGTATCTGCTGCGTGGCCGAGTGCTGTGCCAACCGCTGCGCCAACCGGCCCGCCTACGGCAAAACCGGCTACGCCACCAAAAATTTTACCCCAGATCGCCATAATAACAGTTTATCACGTTCTGGCAGCCTGCCCAAACATCCCTGATGCTTTAAGCGGACACAGCAGTTCTGCGTTGCTTTCAGGCAGAGGGAATCGCATGAGTGGTAAGCTGCTGTTTCAGCCATTCCAGTGCATAAACCCGTAAGGCAGAGGCTAGTGATTGCTCGGGTGAGCGTGCGGCATCCACTTTGGTAACTATCTGCGGCAGTGTTTGTGCCTGTTGGTTGGCTATATCTTCCAGCACATCCCAAAAGGTGGGTTCTAACGCCACGCTGGTATCATGGCCTGCCAGAATCAGGCTGCGTTTGCGTAAATGGCGGCTCAAGCTGCATCTCCCGTCAGGCGCTGTATGGCCCAATCTGCTGCTTCCGCCACAACGGCGTCTGGGTCTTGCCGCAATGCTTGTGCATAAGGCAGCAAATCCGGATGGCCAGAATTGCCAATGGCTATCAGCACGTTGCGGATGAACCGGTTGCGTCCGATACGTTTGATAGGAGAGCCAGAAAACATGGCACGGAAAGCCGTATCATCCAGTTGGCTGAGTGTGGCCAGTTCTGGCGCTATCAAATCTGGCCTTGGTTGCAGCTTTATGTGGCGAGATATCTGGGCAAAGCGGTTCCACGGGCATACGGCCAAGCAATCATCGCAACCATAAATATGTGTGCCAATGGCTTTGCGGAGTGGCAGTGGAATAGGCCCTGCATGTTCAATGGTCAGGTAGGAAATGCACTTGCGCGCATCCATTTGATAAGGGGCCGGAAAAGCCTGCGTAGGGCATGCGTTCAGGCAACGGGTGCAGCTTCCACAACTGCCCCCAGAATGGGCAGAGGCTGGAAGTTCCAGCGTTGTGTAGATTTCGCCCAGAAAGAGCCAGCTTCCGTGCTGGCGAGACACCAGATTGGTGTGCTTGCCTTGCCAGCCTAGCCCGGCCTGTGTGGCCAGAGGTTTTTCCGCCACAGGGGCTGTATCAACAAACACTTTCACATCTGGGGCTGTATCCAGCACCATGCGGGCTTCGCGCACGATAAACTGGGCCAGATGCTTTAGCATACCCTTAACAACATCGTGATAATCACGGTGACGCGCATACACGGAAATATTTCCGCATGTGCGATTGTGGAGTGTGCTTAGCGGATTCTCTGCCGGTGTGTAGTTCAGGCCTAACGCAATAACGCTGCGGGCTTCTGGCCATAAGGCCGTGGGTTGGCTGCGCTGTTCCGTGCGGTCTGCCAACCAACCCATTTCACCATGATACCCTTCGGCTAAAAAATCTTTCAGCCGTGCGCGCACTTCTGGCCCCAGATGGGCGGGACAGAAGCCTATGGCATCAAACCCAAGTTCCAACGCCTTTATGCGTATTTTTTCCGCCAGTCTTGCTGCTGGTGCAACAGGTTGTAGCGCAGGCGCGGAAGGGGCGATCATAGAAAGACTTATTCAGGGAACAGTTGGAATAGCGGGTTGCGGCATTTCATCTTCCGTCCAATCCTCTGCTGCCCATTCTGCACGTAAAGCGGTGGCCAGTGCATCCAGCCGTTTTTCAACAATAGCCTGCCGAATCTGGCGCATCAGGCGCTGATAATAGGCAATATTATGCCATGTTAGCAGCATGGGGCCGAGTATTTCATTGGCGCGGAACAAATGGTGCAGATAAGCGCGGCTATGGCGTGAACATGCCAGACAGTCACAGTGTGGAGAAATAGGGCGTGCATCTGTGGCATGGCGGGCATTACGCAGGTTTAGCGTGCCGCGCTCGGTATAGGCGCGGGCAGTGCGGCCTGCGCGGGTAGGCATCACGCAGTCAAACATATCCACGCCACGTTGCACGCTGCCAAGCAGATCATCGGGGGTTCCTACGCCCATAAGGTAACGTGGTTTGTCCTGCGGCATGATGGGGGTTGTGGTGTCCAGCGTGGCGAACATGAGTTCTTGCCCTTCGCCTACCGCTAGGCCCCCAATGGCGTAGCCTTCGAACCCAATATCGGTGAGCGCTTTTACGCTTTCCGCCCGCAGATCCGCTTCTGTACCACCTTGTACAATACCGAACTGACCATACCCTTCACGTTGTACATAAGCTTGGCGGGAGCGTGCAGCCCAGCGCATGGAAAGCCGCATGGAAGCTGCAATGGCTTCTGGCGGTGCGGGCAGGGCGGGGCATTCATCAAAACACATGGTGATGGTGGCATCCAGTGCGTGCTGGATGTCTGTTGAACTTTCCGGCGTGAGCCGATGTTCAGAACCATCGATGTGAGAGCGGAAGGTGACGCCATCCTGATCCAGCCGCCGCAGCGCACCCAAGGACATCACCTGAAATCCCCCTGAATCTGTTAGAATCGGGCCGGACCAATCCATGAATTTATGGAGCCCACCCAAAGCGCGTATGCGTTCTGCCCCTGGCCGCAACATGAGGTGATAGGTGTTGCCCAGAACAATGCCTGCACCTGTAGAGCGCACGGCATCCATCGTCATGGCCTTTACCGTGCCAACTGTGCCAACCGGCATGAAGGTAGGGGTGGCTACAGGGCCGTGGGCTGTGTGCAGCATACCAGCGCGGGCAGCGCCATCTGTGCTTTCACACGTCCAGTTAAAGCGGGTCATTTTACTGTTCCGAGGTGGGGGCGTGGATGGAATGGGCGCAGCGCAGCAGGCAGGCATCGCCGTAGGAATAAAAGCGGTAACCGCTGGCAACAGCATGGGCATAAATCTGCCGCGCGCGTTCGACGCCCGCAAAGGCGGAAACCAACATGAACAGCGTAGAGCGTGGCAGGTGGAAGTTGGTGAGCAGCATATCCACTGCGCGGAATTGATAGCCGGGCCGAATGAAAATGGAGGTTGTGCCATCAAACGGATGCACAATGCCGTTTTCATCGGTCGCGGTTTCCAGCAGGCGCAGGCTGGTGGTGCCAATGGCAATAATGCGCCCGCCAGCCTTACGGGTGGCGTTAATACGTTCTGCTGTTTCCGGGGTGATGATCCCGCGTTCTGAATGCATTTTGTGCTCAGAAATCTCGGCTTCCCGCACTGGCAAAAAGGTGCCAGCTCCTACATGCAAGGTGAGCGTACAGCGCTGAGCACCTGTGGCATCTACAGCTTTCAACAGGGCTGGCGTAAAATGAAGCCCAGCGGTGGGAGCAGCCACAGCACCTTTGTTACGCTCAAAAATGGTGGCGTAATCGCTGGTGTCCTGCGCAGTCGGCCCTTCGGGGCGATGAATATAGGGGGGGAGTGCCAATGCACCGGCTTTTTGCAGGAATACATCAAAAGCATCCCCTTCCGCACTAAAGCGGAGCACTGCCCCTCCGCCGGGCTCTAACGCCAACACGCGTGCTATGTCCTGCACACCGGGGAATGCAATAATGTCACCAACCTTGAGTCTGCGGGCATTACGCACCAACACATGCCAACTGCCATCTGGCTGAATCTGATCCAGCGTAATACCAATTTTGGCTTCTCCGCGCAGGCCATGCAATTGGGCACGAATAACGGCCGTATTGTTTGCAACCAGCAAATCTCTCCGCTTCAAAAGCGAGGGCAGATCACGGATATGCCGGTCAGCAAATATGCTAGGCTGTGTGGCATCCAGAAGGCGCGCGGCTTCTCGCGGGCGGGCGGGTTCCTGCGCGATCAGGCTTTCTGGAAGGTGAAAATCAAAATCTTCGGTGCGGTCACTGCTCATGATGGCACCGTTTACGCAATAGGCTGGGCCAAGACCAGAGGCAAAGGTGCAGTTCTGTAGGTGGCATGCAGCCTGTGGGGGTTGAAGAGAGGAAGCTTAGGGACCAGATTTCTTTTTCAGTCATGCCGGAGGGTATTCCGGTGAACAGATATTTAAAGGATGACAATTTATGTCTTACGCTCTTTTGGATGCCGCACGTGTTGCCAAGGCCGCTGAAGTTTCTTTGGGTGTGCTGAAAACCAGCGATGAAACCACAGAAGCGCACCAGCGTAAGGTTATTATGATTGAACGGATTGAAGCTCTGGCCAAAGCAGCAGCAGAATCCAAAGCAGGCGTTACGCTGACATCCGAAGAATTCTGGTTGATCAGCCGTAACTGGTAACAGCACGGGAGCTGCTTTTATGGCATTTGTTCTTACAAGCCCTGCCTTTGTAAATGGTGATACGCTGCCACAGGCGCAGGTTTATAACGGTATGGGGCAGCACGGGCAGAATCTTTCCCCCGCGCTGGAATGGAAAAATGCCCCAGCAGGCACCAAAAGCTTTGTGGTAACGGTGTATGACCCAGATGCCCCAACCGGTTCGGGCTGGTGGCACTGGGTGGTGGTGAATATTCCCGCCACTATTACAGAACTGCCAACAGGCGCAGGTTCTGCCGGAGATAAGCTGCCCAAAGGCGCTTTACAGGTGCGTACAGATTTTGGCGTGCCCGGTTATGGTGGCGCTGCTCCGCCACCAGGGCGCGTGCACCGTTATGTTTTTACAGTTTATGCGCTGGACGTTCCTACGCTGGATGTGCAGGCAGATTCCAGCCCGGCATTGGTTGGTTTTATGGTGAACCACCACAAGTTGGCTTCTGCCAGCCTGACGGCTTTATATGGTAGTAGTGGTTCCCGCGATTAAGCGTTTCTTCCCTGAACCTTTTATAAAAGGTTCAGGGAAAGAGCATGGCAATGGTTGAAATTGCCTAGCGCGCATAGGCTTTAAGATCGTTTAAAACATCATCCGGCGTTACAAGCCCTGTGTGTTCATGCTGCGGCATAACCAGAAGGGGTGGCCCATCATTTAAGAACCGGATGGAAAGTTGCGCCCAGCGAGAAGCCACAAAGCGGCGAAATGTCTGAGCTAGTACGCAGCGATCCATGTCTGTATGATACGGGTTGCTTGGTGAGCATACTGTATTCAAGTAATCGCTCATAAAGGCGGCAATAGCGGGCACAAGCTCGGCTTCGCCAAAATAGGCCAAAGCCGTATTCATGCTCCACGGTGCGCCATATTGTTGGTGGCCGTTGTCATCAAACTGGGTCAGATCAAAGCCATATGTTGCATGGGCTTTCATATCTCGCAGCAGGCTGACAAAATTGGCAGGAAAATAGCCTGCGCAATCTCCTATCAAAACGGGCACCCTAAACTGGGCGGCAATATCAGGTAGGATCAGATACCGTAATGCGGGTTCCAGCATAGCGGCATCTGATTTTGTTTCACCATGCCCAAAGCTGAGTCGCAATGTTGTGGAATGTTTTTCCAACCATTCTGAAAGAGTGGAGAGAAAGGTAAGCTGATCCACAGTTGGGTTTGCAACACCAAGGCAGATCTGGATTTGGCCCGCGGAACGGTCTTCTCGGCAGGCATGGATAAGGGAAAGCACAAGCCCCGGAACCAGATCAAAATGTTGCGCTGTACAGGCAAAGGCTAAGCAGGTAGAAGGCCGTTCTTCTGGTATACTAAAGTGCCATTGCCAGTTTGCTACACCCGTTACATCCGGTATAGCGCGGCTGGCTAAGCGCCCGCATTCCTGCGTGCTTAACCATGAAAACACCCCTTGATCATACAGAGCCGGGGCCATGTTATCCTGCAAGGCCAGTTTGCGGGCAATGGCGTAATGCGTATCTGCTTCTGCCTGTAGGCCAGCCAACCAGCTTGTATGGCCCATGCCCAGTTCTTCCCACCAACTCAGACCATTTAACCGGGCTTCCGCCGTTAAAAGGCGCAAACGGCTTTCTGTATCCAGTTTCTGGAACGCTTGTTCAAACAGGGCGCTATAGATGCGCCGGATGTCCGGGCCATTGTTGGATGAAAGGCGCATAGGCACCAAAAGCGCCTCAAATGGTGTTTCAAAAGCTGGTAGCCCCATATTGCTTAAAGCACTAGGCACCAGCAAAAGAGCACATTCTCCGGCCTGTTGCCGTGTCACTAATGGGGCGAGTAGCGTGCCTATGTCGCGATCAGGATAACGCGTGGCAAGAGACTGCTCCATTAACGTGGCGGCGGTATCGTAGTTTTTGGTGCGTAAGGCCAGAATGGCGGCCATCCATTGCAGTTCGGGGCGTGCATCATGCTGGCGCGCAATGGTTAAAAACCCGTCTGCCAGTTCCCATTGCCCAAAAAGAGCGCACAAACGCGCCAATTGTACGCATGTGGCCGTATCACGCGGAGTAACACTTAAGCGTAAAATCTGTTCGCGCAGATCATCCAATGTGGCCCACGGTGTTGTGGTGGGGCGTAGAGTGTTTGTTTGTAAAAGATGCAGGGCATCTTCCATTAAACCAGATAGAGCGTGGGAGGGGCAGATAGTAAATGTTACCTTCTCTGGGGTGGTATCGCTCCAGAGTGTTATGGTGTCTTTTGTGCGTTCGGCCTGAAGTTGCTCTGCGGGCCATTTGCGCCCATCCAGTTGCAAATGATGCTCTGCACAGGTGGCGCGCCCAACAAAGCGTGTACCATTATACCATTCCTGTTCCGTAAGATCGCGCAGGACGGAAAGCAGCTCTGGCGGCAAAAGCAGAAAGTGCTCCCATGTAGCGCAAAGCGGCACAACATCGAACACATTCTGGTCTCGGCTAGAAAGATAGCCCGTGCCTGCCCGGATAGACATAAGCGGGCGGCCTGCAAAATTTTCTATAGCTTCTGCTTTGGTAAACGTTCCACCAGGATTTAACGCCGCAGATTGCTCATCTAACGTGGCTGGAGTTGTGCCACGCATAAAGGATTGTGCAAAGGAAACAGGATGCAGCCGCAAGCCCGTATACCCCACCAGTGCGCCATGCCAGGAGAGAAGATAGAACGGCATGGGCTGATCCTATAAAACGATCGGGTAAGTGGGAATAATACAGGAAAATTGCACGGCTTTTATGCCACGGCATCAAGCAGGGCAGGAAGATACTGTTCTAGCTTGATGCGTACGGGCATAAGGTAGGCTTTGCCTTTTTCCTGCGCTAGTTCTTTAAGTACCGTTTGTGCAAACAGGATGTTGGCTTCCAGCGTGGGAGAAAAATCACGCGGGAAAACAATGTGATTTGTTGTTTCCCAGTAAGAGCGTGATTTGGGGCCAATAACGGGGGAAAGGCCCCAAAATACGCATTCGCCCTGCATCCATTCCCGGCACAGATCAAACAGCTTCAGGTCAAATACGGGCTGCGTGAAAAAGCCAATAGCTCCGGCTTCTTTTTTACGGGCCACATCTTCCAGCTCTTTCCATGGGGCGCGGCGGTATGGGTCAAACGCTGCATAGACTTTGAGGTGCGGAGCTTCACGCCGGTAGCGGCGGATAATGCTTTCCGTGCTGTTGGGGTATGTGCGGTGGCTGAGATCTGCCGGTGGGTCACCATGCACAATCAGAATTTCTTCCAACCCTGATTGATCTGCTCCGGGCAGAGGCGCATCCGGCGCAATATCTATGGCCCGGATATGCGGAATAACGTTTCCAAACTGTGGGCGCACAAGTGCTGCGGCATCCCAACTGCGAAGGGGAAAGCGCATTAGGTCAGGAATATTTAGCGTATCTGCTGCGGGAAAAGTGGTTTTAACTGTGGCTACATCTGCCGCCAGAGCCTCAGCAGAACGCGGAATTAGCTCAACCGAAAGGCGAGAAAGGCTCATTCTGCAATCCCTTCAAGCTGCAATTTGGCTGCGGTGAGCGTGTTTTTCAGCAAGCAGGCAATTGTCATGGGGCCGACGCCACCCGGCACCGGGGTAATGCGGCCAGCCACTTTAACTGCTTCATCAAACGCTACATCGCCTACAAGGCGGGTTTTGCCATCATCGGTTTTGATACGGGTGATACCAACATCAATCACGGTAGCGCCGGGTTTAATCCAATCCCCACGCACCAGTTCACGGCAGCCAGTGGCCACCACCAGAATATCGGCTTCCCGCGCCAGTGCCGCCGTATCGCGCGTGTGGATATGTGCAATAGAAACCGTGCAACCTTCTGCCAGTAGCAACAGGGCCATGGGTTTGCCAACCAAATTGGAAGCCCCGATAACTACGGCGTGCTGGCCTTTCATATCCCCAAGCTGATCACGCAGCAGGAACAGGCAGCCCAGTGGTGTACAGGGAATAAGGGAGGGCAGGCCCACCGCCAGACGGCCAGCGTTGATTTCCCCCAACCCATCCACATCCTTTTCAGGCAGAATGGCATTGGTGACGCGGCGTCCATCCAGCCCGTTTGGCAGGGGAAGCTGTACCAGAATGCCGTGAATTTCGGGGTCTTTGTTCAGGCGGTCTATCAGCGCCAGAAGTTCAGCTTCCGATGTATTTTCGGGCAGCATGTGCATAAAGGAGCGCATGCCGGCATGGTGGGTTTGCACAGCTTTGTTGCGCACATACACTTCGCTGGCAGGATCATTCCCGACAAGAATCACCGCCAGACCGGGTGTTACGCCATGTTTCTCGTGAAACGCCAGAACATCCTCTCGGATATTCTGGCGCATTTTGGCGGCAAAGCCTTTGCCATCAATCAGGGAAGCCTGATGATCGGAGGGAAGGGAGGATGAAGATGCGTTGGTCATGGAGCTGCCAGTTGGTCATGCAGAAGCGTGTGGAGTTTCAAGCCGGGGCATACGCAAAAAAACGCCAAACGACAACGTTTTCAGGTGTACATGTCCGGTATGTGCACGAAATTTCAGGTCATGTTTCACCCTGCCGATAGGGAGAAAGTGCGTTAAGGGCTTCGGCTTCCGCCAATATGGCCGGGCGTTCTGCCTGAAGGAAAGCCCCAACACCGTTGCGGAGTGAGGGATTTTCCAGCCAATGGACAGAATGTGTGAGGGCAGGCAGATAGCCACGCTGGATTTTATGTTCACCCTGCGCCCCGGCTTCTACTCGCTTGAGGCCGTGGGCAATGGCAAAATCTATGGCGCGATAATAGCACAGCTCAAAATGCAAAAACGGCCAGTTGCCAATGCATCCCCAGTTGCGGCCATACAATGTATCGCCCCCCAAAAGGTTTAGGGCTGCGGCAACTGGTGTACTCCCATGCCGTGCTATCATCAGCACAACACGGTCTTGTAAGCGTTCAGAAAGTAGCGGAAAAAAATCGGGCGTCAGGTAGGCGTTGCCCCACTTCTTATCAATTGTATTCTGGTAAAATGTGTAAAAAGCTTGCCAATCTTCAGGCGTAATGTCTGATCCGCGCAGGGTATGAAAGCTTAGGCCAGCGGCATTGGCATCACGCCGCTCCCGCCGGATAGCTTTGCGTTTGCGAGATGAAAGTGTTTCCAGAAAATCATCAAAGCTGGTGTAGTTTTTATTATGCCAGTGATACTGCAAGCCTAATCGGGGCAGCCATCCGCGTTCAGCCAGATTATCGCTTTCCTGCTTGGTGCAAAATGTAACATGGGCAGAGGAAAGGCCGGTATCGTGGCAGATCTGGCGCAAAGCATCTGCCATAACTGCTTTGGTTTCTGCCGGTGCATCTGGCCGCGTTAAAAGGCGTGGGCCGGGTGTGGGGGTAAAGGGCACGGCAATTTGCAGTTTGGGGTAATAGCGCCCCCCAGCGGCTTCAAAGGCGCGTGCCCAACCTTGGTCGAACACATACTCGCCCCATGAATGGCCCTTGATATAGGCAGGGCATGTGGCGGCCAGTTGTCCATCTGGCGCATGCAGGCTGACATGCTGCGGCAGCCAGCCTGTTTCACGGCGTACAGAACCGCTGTCTTCCAATGCAGAAAGAAAGGCATGGCTGACAAATGGGTTGTCCACCCCTGCACAGGCATTCCACTCCATTTCTGGAATGGCATGGATACTGTTGTGCAGAGATACGGACCAGTCAGGCATGTCTGTGTCTTTCCTGCAAATTTAGCCGATTTCGAACAGCCCTTCTACTTCAACCGGCGCATCCAGCGGCAGAGAAGGCACGCCAACGGTGGAGCGTGCATGGCGTCCGGCATCACCAAATACGGCAACGGCCAAGTCAGATGCGCCATTCATGGCGGCTGCGTGCGAGGTGAATTCTGGTGTGCAGGCAATAAAGCCACCCAGCCGTACTACGCGCTTCACGCGGGAAAGGTCACCCACTGCGGCACGCACCTGTGCAATTACATTGATCATGCTGTAACGCGCGGCTTCAACCGCTGTTTCAACAGAGACGGCATCACCCAGCTTGCCGGTAGCAAACAGCTTGCCATCTTTAAGAGGGAGCTGGCCGGAAACTACCAGCAGAGAACCTGTTTGTACGCAGGCCACATAGTTGGCAACAGGTGCGGCAGGGGTGGGAAGTTCGATACCAAGTTCAGCCAGACGGGATTCAGGATTGCTCATCACGCTGTATTCCTTGTGTTAAAAAGCTGGGCAAGAAGCAGAAAATGGCCTCTTGCCCCGCAGAATGAACCGTATGCCTTTAGCAGACAAGCCGCAGATTACGGCGTTTGCGCCCAGTAGGCGGCGTACCATCTGCTTCTGGCAGATCTAGCGGCAGAAGGGGGTCTGGGTCAGATTGTGCATCCTGATGCGGGCCATCTGGCAGCCGAACACCTAAATATGTGTCTGACAAAGCCCGGAAGGCGTAGTCCAGCATAGATGTGGCGTAGGAGGCAACGGGGTCTCCCTCTACGGTGCCAGCCGGGCCAAAACAGGTATAGGCAAAGTTTTCCACAAAGGCTTCCAGCGGGGCACCGTATTGAAGGCCAATGCTCACGGCTTCGCCCAAGCTTTCCATCAGCCCGCGCACCATGCCGCTTTCCCGCGTGGGGGTAAGGGCCAGCTCACCTAGTGTGCCATCTTCATATTCCCCAGTACGTAGGAACAGGCGATGGCCGCCAATAGTGGTTTTTTGTGTAAAGCCACCGTGCCGTGGGGGCAGCGTGCGGCGCACCCCACGCTCCAGCTTGTTGCGGGTAGGCTGGTTTTGCACTTCTGGCCGTGCGGGCATACGGTCCACAAACCCAGTGAGAGCCCGATACATGGCCAGATGTGCATTGGGGCCGGGTTGGGGGAGAACAGTTTCACCTGCCAGCGCGGCAGCCAAAGCTGTTTCAACCGTAAAATCCCGCGCTTCCAACCGCAGTAAAGCGCTTCTGGAAAGTTTGCCATCTGGCCGCAGCATGGAAAAAGCTGGGGCTAGCCCACAAGCTTCTACGCCCAAAAGCCCGTCTATCGGGTTGGAGGAAGAAAAGCCGGTTTCAATCGGGGCCAAAGGTGTTTCTGTTTCTACGGCCGCTTCGTTCCAAACCGCGCGCAGGGTTTCTCCCAATCCGGGCAGAACAGTGCGCACTGGCGGCAGTGGGAGGGATTCCGGCCCTCGGCCTGCATGGGCAGTTAAGGTGGCCAATGCAGCTATGGCGCATGCAGCGGCGCGGCCATCTTCACTATCATAATCCAGTCCAACGCCTGCAAGGCAGGCATCCAGATTGGTCAGCAAAATATCACCGGCTAGCGGGGTGGGGGCCAGTGTATCTGTTGGTGTGGTGGGGGTTGCTTCTGCTTGTTCCGGTGCAAATAAATCTGGCAGCGGCAGTTCACCATTGCGCTGGTTTGCCAGTGTGCTGGCGGCATGGCGCAATACGGAGCAGATCAGCCGCAGGGCCGCAACAAATGTGCGCGCAGCAAATCCTTCACCGGGGGAAACAAAAGCTGCCAGATTAACAATAAAGCCGGGCGGGCGGTCAAAACGGCAATGCCATACGGCTTCTGTTGGCGCGGCCTGCCGCGTAAGCAGCATCCATACCAAAGATCGGGCCGTGGCATCATCTGGTGCCAGCGCATCAATCCAGCGGGAGGCAAGGCTGGGCAGATCCAGCGCTTCATCTCCTGGTACAAGCTGGGCCAATGCCGTTGCGGCATCTGTATCCCATTCTGCGGGCAGCGTAACGGAGCGAAGGGGAGCGTCCGGATCTGCTGCGGCCTCTAGCGTGCTCATCAGCACGCCATTCCAGTGGCGTCTGGCTGTTGCGTTCATGCGGGCAGTTTATCGTTTCAGCCCATCGCGTCGGAACCCGGAATCGTGCTGCCAAAAGGCGGTTAACACTCTGCATAATGAGGATATGGGGGATAACTTTTTGTGAAGTTGCCGTTTCCTGTCCAAATACCGGCAGCTCGAGCGCAGTTGATCGGAAGCGCGTGCATATTTCATGGACTGGCTGGAGTGTGGAGTCCTATCATCCATAGCATGGCAAACTTTGGAACATGGCTGCATACGCGCCGGAAGGGGCGGCTGGTTGGCAAGGATGCCGATGGCCGCAGTTATTACGAATCAACAGGCCCGGCCCGTCAGGGTGGCGGGGTGGAACGGCCCGAACGCTGGGTGATCTACCTGAAAGGGGAGGATGCCTCGGCCGTGCCGCCAGAGTGGTGGGGGTGGCTGCACCATACGCTGGACGCTCCTATTCCGGTGGAAGAGCGTAAGCCCTGGCAGCTTCCGTATCAGCCGAATATGACAGGCACGGCGCAAGCTTACAGGCCTGCGGGCAGCTTGTATTCCACCGGCCAGCACCCGCCTGCGACAGGAGATTACGAGGCATGGACACCTGATGCGTGATCTGCTGCGCATTTCCTGCTAAACCGAACAGGCAATACAGGGAGTGCGATGCGGCTTATGGCTTCAGCAATGGCAGAAAAATCTCGGCGTAGTCTGACAGAACTGCTTACAGGCACAGTTGTGCTGGTGGCTATCGGCGGTATGCTGGTGGCCGCCGTGGTGGGCGAGGGTCGCAAGACAGATACAACCGGCTACCAGCTTAATGCCGATTTCACGCACATAGATGGGCTGGATATTGGCTCTGATGTGCGGTTGGCAGGTGTAACCGTTGGGCAAGTGGTAAGTGAAACAGTAGATCCGCACAGCTTCAAGGCGCATGTCACATTTACTGTGCGGCCTGATATTCACCTTTCAGATGATACAGCGGCTATTATTACCAGTGATAGCCTGCTGGGCGGCAAGTATATTGCCCTCTCCCCCGGCGGGGATGACAAAACCCTTAAACCCGGTGAAACAGTTGGGCAGACACAAGGCTCCATCAGTCTGGAGCAGTTGCTCAGCAAGTTTATTTTCTCGGTTACGGATACGCTCACACGTGCCAACAAAGCAGCACCTACCAATGGTGGTGGCGCGGGTGGGAATGATCTGCCCTGAAACAGACATAAAAATCCGTTAATTTTAGAGTGAAGCCGGGAAACAACAGCATGGAAAAGCCACGCTTCTGGCCGCAGGATGATGGAAACCCCATAACCTGCCATGAAAAGCTGCGTGTTTTGGAAGAAAACTGGCAGGAAGTGCAGGATATTATGCGCGATGCGTTTGAGGATGCCATGCTGATGGGGGTGAGTGAACAATTTATGCGGGCGCGTTTGAAGGATATGGTTGAGAGCCTCGCTTCCCCTAAAAACGGAGGGCAAGCTGCATGAAGCGCGCAACATATAAAGCCGTGGCTTGTGGGGCTATTTTGGCTGGGGCGCCTGTTTTGGCGCAGGCTGCGGGCTCTGCTTTAGCGCCTCCGGCAGTTTATGCGCCAGATACATGGCAAGGTAAAAATACGGCTGTTGTGCGTGTTCTGGACAGGTTGGATGCCCATGTAGAGGTACTTTCGGTTCCGGTAGGCACAACAGCACATTATAAAAGTCTGGACATTACACCTTCACGCTGTTTGCAGCGCCCTCCAACGCTTTCGCCCGATGCTGCAGCGTGGATGGCCGTGCAGGATAAACACCCTAACGGAGCCGCCTTTCAGGGCTGGATGCTGGCAGCGGAGCCTGCATTAGGTGTGTTTGAAAGTCCGGTTTACGATGTGCGGATGGTGCGGTGCGAGGGCGCGGATACAGAGCCTATGTTGCCCCCACTGCCCAAACCTGTAGCCCCCGTTGCGCCCCCTGCATCTGGCTCGGATACGGTTCCAGCGCCTGCGGGGGATGGGGCATCTTCCGGCCATGCGGGCAGCCCGGATATTCCCGATGCCATACCAGACAAGCAAGAAACCGGCGGCGTTTACTAACGTTAGGTAAGGAACCGTTTCGTTTTTGTGCCGGTTCCGCGCGGCAGGTCTGTAAGATCGGTGGTTGTCGAAGCAGGGGGTGTTCGGCAACGTGTCAAAACAATGGTCTAGCTGCAAGTGCCTGGCACTCTTGTTATTATAGCTGGACATCACAACAAGGATTGAGGTGCAAACGTGCTAGGTTCTCTCGGTGCGCAGGATTTCCGTTTTCATCTACCCCCGTTAAACGAAACTGCCTTTCTGCTCGATTTTGATGGTACTCTGGTGGATATTGCTCCCACGCCAGAATCTGTTGTGGTGCCAAATGGGCTTCTTGATAGCCTGCGCCGCCTGCGTGAAGCATGCGGAGATGCTTTGGCCGTTGTTTCTGGCCGCCCCATTGATCAGATAGATCATTTTCTGGGTGATGTGCCTTTTGCTGTTGCAGGTGAACACGGGGTAGCTATTCGGCATCGGCCCGGTGGCCCGATTGAACGTGCAGCATTGCCTACCCTGCCACCTGAATGGCTGGCTCAAGCGCGGGATTTGCTGGCAACATTGCCCGGCACGCGGTTAGAGCACAAAGAAGGCGGCTTTGTTCTGCATTACCGTGCCGCACCGGAAGCAGCAGAAACGTTGTGCCAGGCAGCTAGTGAATGGGTTAAGCACTCTAAAGGCACATTCTTGCTTTTGCCGGCAAAAATGGCGTGGGAAATTCGCCCAGCCGGAATTGATAAAGGCTATGCTGTCTCTCTGTTAATGGAAAGTCCTCCCTTTACGGGCAAAAAGCCTGTGTTTGTAGGGGATGATGTAACGGATGAAGATGCTATAGCTGCTGTACGCAGAATGGGGGGCGTTGGGTTGCGTATTCCATCTGATTTTCCAACCCCTTCTATTTTTCGGGCTTGGCTGGCCTCTCTTACTGGCGGGAGCCGGTAAGGGATGGGGCGTCTTGTTATTGTTTCCAATCGCGTTCCGGCTGTGCGTGAGCGTGCCCAACCTGCTGGTGGCTTGGCTGTTGCTCTGCGTGATGCTGTACAAGGGCAGGAGTGCCTGTGGTTTGGATGGTCTGGGCAACAAATTTCAGATGATGAAGGGGAGGATCGGCGCGTAAGCATAGACACGGTAGATAACGTGACTTACGCCACTGTAGATCTGACCAAATCAGAATATAATGGGTTTTACGAAGGGTATTCCAACGGAATCCTGTGGCCGCTTTGCCATTACCGCGCAGGGCTGATGAGTTATAGTCGGCAGGATCGGCACACATATCATGCCGTGAATACCATGTTCGCGCAGAAGCTTGCCCCCCTCTTAAAATCTGATGATTTGATATGGGTGCATGATTACCATCTGTTCCCACTTGGGCTTGCGCTGCGGGAACAGGGGATAAAGTGCCGTATCGGGTTTTTCCTGCACATTCCATTTCCACCATGGAGTCTCATGCGGGCCTTGCCTGGTGCTGAAAAGCTGATGCGATCTTTACGCGCCTATGATGTGATGGGTGTGCAGACGGAAGATGACGCGCGCAATGTTAATGAAGGTTTTTCTGTTGTTGGGGTGCCAGCGCAGGCCCGTGTGTTCCCGATTGGAATAGATCCAGAAAGCTTTCAGCAGCAGGCTTCCTCCGGTTTAGATAACCCGGAAGTGCAGAAGCTTGAAAAAAGCCTGCGGGGCTTGCCGCTGATTATCGGTGTGGACCGGATGGATTATTCCAAGGGGCTACCGGAGCGTTTTCGGGCGTATGAAGTGTTCTTGCGCAAATATCCGGAATACCGAGGTAAGGTTATTTATCTTCAGATCACCCCGGTTTCTCGCGGTAGTGTGCCAGAATACAAGGTGCTGCGCGAAGAGCTGGATGGTGTGGTTGGCCATATTAACGGCACGTATGGAGATTTTGACTGGGTTCCTATCCGTTACCTTACACACCCTGTCTCGCGTGAACTGCTGGCCCCATTTTTCCGCCTTTCTCACGCAGCGTTGGTAACACCTCTGCGGGATGGTATGAATCTGGTTGCCAAGGAATATGTGGCAGCTCAGGATGCGAAAGATCCCGGCGTGCTTATTCTCTCCCGTTTTGCTGGTGCTGCGCCAGAAATGGAAGATGCGCTTTTGGTGAACCCGCATGATGCAGATGAAGTGGCAGATGCCTTGCATAAATCACTCAGCATGTCTCTTTCTGAAAGACAACTGCGGTGGAAGCGGCTGAAGCCAGATGTCTGGCGCGTTACGGCTGGCAGTTGGGCGCGTTCCTTTATTACGGCTTTGGCAGAGGTGCGGTCTGAATGAGGGGGAGCCACGCATCTCGGCCGCTGGCGCTATTTTTGGCAGGTGCGGCGTTATTGGCGCTGGGGGTGGTGTGGTACACCCAACATGTTTTGCAAATTATGCCGTGCGAACTGTGCCTGTGGGAACGCTGGCCATGGCGTTTGCTATTAGGCACAGCCATTGTGGCCGCTGTGTTGCCCGATAAGGTAGCACGACACCTTTTGTGGTTGACGGTGCCTTTTATGGTGGCGGATATCGGCCTTTCTATTTGCCATGTAGGGGTGGAGTGGCAATGGTGGCCAAGCCCGTTGCCTGCGTGCCACGCGCCTCATATATATGGGCGCACTATGGCGGAGCGGCTGGCTTCTATGCCACTGCTGCCTTCCAAACCCTGTGATGCAGCCACGTATCTGGTGCCGGGTGTTCCTGTTTCCATGGCGGCAATGGGCGGCCTGTACGCAGCTATTGTGTTATGGGTGTTTGTGGTTTGGCGTAAAAAGCTGGAACGTGTGACACGCCGTATTTTCCATTAAATATTATATTTTAAGTGTTAGGTTTTTATTGTTGAAGGCGTGATAACTTCGTTGCCGTATTGTAGCGGTTGAAGCACCGCGTATAAATCTTATACTGTGTGCCTGAATGCAATGTCAGGATATCTCTATGTCTTTAAGTGGCAATATTAAAACAATCGATTGGAGCGTATTTGACGCAACATGGTACGCAGCAAAATATGGAGATGTTCTGAAATTTCTAGGCCTTGAAGGTGCAGAAGTATTAGAGGAATTTTATAGGGAAAAAGGGCCAGCATTACGTCATTCACCCAACCCGTATTTTGATGAGGACTGGTATCTGCGGCGTTATCCTGCGGTTGCTGAAGCTGTGGGGAAAGGTGAATGGAGATCCGGGTTTGATCATTATTGCCAAACAGGATTTTCTTCTCACAATCCTCATTGGCTTTTTGATCGTGAATTTTATTTCAAGCAGCACCCAACTCTTCAGCCTGCAACGTTGGAAGAAGCAGGGTTTCGGAATCTCTATGATCATTACCTGAATGTGGGTGACGAACAGTTTTTAACGGGATCATGGTTTTTTAACGCAACAGCATATCTTAAAAGTGGCCATACACGTATTGAAGGTTTGGGTGCATTTGCACAATGTGTGCGTAACCTGAGGCCTGAGCAGGGGTATGGTCAGCGTCTGTCTTGGTATTTTGATCCTGAATGGTATCTGGAAACCTATCCGCATGTCCGGAAGGAACTGGCTTCAGGGCGCTGGCTTTCTGCCTTGCACCATTATCTGTCTAATTCCACCCCAACAGATTACAACCCGAATGCCTATTTCTCTGAAGAGTTTTACGGCAGCGTGAATCATGATGTAAGCGGTGCGGTTGAAAGCGGAAACTTCCGTAATTTTTATGAACATTTTCTGCGCTATGGTGTGCATGAACTCCGCAAACCAAGCGCCAATATTGACCTTGAATCCTACTACCGTAATGCCGTTGTGCAAAAGGAAGTTACGCGTGGTGATTTTCCAGATGCGTTCGCACATTATATTGCCCACGGCGGCAGGCTAGAAGATGATATGGAAGGGCTGAAGGAAAGTGAGGCCCTTTCCAAAAAGCTCTATCATGAAATGTGCCGCATTCGGTTGCCTGTTCTTTTGAATCAGACTCTGGATTTTACATACGATGCACCAGATTTAAGCGTTATTATTGTAGCACATAATCTGTTCGCCATGACCATGAGCGCGTTGGCTTCGCTACGTGCTAATTATAATGGCCAAATGCAGGTTATTGTGGTGGATTCCGGCTCTACAGATGGTGTGCGGCATATTGAACGTTATGTGCGCGGTCTGGATGTTGTGCATTTTCCCGGTAATGTTGGCTTTTTGCTGGGCTGCAATGCGGCATTGGAAAAAGTGCGTGGCCCATTCACACTTTATCTGAACAACGATACAGAGCTGATGCCAGAAGCCATTGGCAATGCCTTGGCTCGGTTACGGCATGAAATAAAAATAGGGGCGGTTGGTGGCAAACTTGTACGCACCAATGGCTTGTTGCAGGAAGCAGGTAGTATTGTCTGGCGCGATGGATCGGTGTGCGGCTATCTGCGTGATCAGCGCCCTGATGTTCCAGAAGCTAATTTTGTAAGATCTGTAGATTATTGCGCCGGTGCATTCTTGATGATACGCACGCCCCTGCTGCGCCAGTTGGGGGGCTTTGATATAGATTATGCCCCTGCGTATTTTGAAGAAACAGATCTGTGCTTGCGTATTCATGAAGCCGGGTTTGATGTGGTGTATGATCCCTCGGTGGTTGTAATACATTACGAGTATGGCACATCCAGTTTTATGAGTGGCGCATCCATGATAGCGCGTAATCAGGATGTGTTCCGCCGTAAGCATACGGCATATTTGCGCCAGAAAAGCCTGAACAACCCCAGAATGCTGACAACAGCACGTTTCAGCAAGCAGGGTCAGAAGCGCGTTTTATTTATTGAAGACAGATTGCCCTATCGGTTTTTGGGATCAGGTTTTACGCGTTCAAACGATATTGTGCGCAGCATGATTGCTGCTGGATGCCAAGTAACGGTGTACCCGGTATTTAGACCAACAGAATCTCAGGAAGATATCTGCATGGCTTTTCCGGATCGGGCAGAGGTGATTTGGGATCGAGAATTACCAGAACTAGAAGATTTTATTAAATCCCGCGCTGGGTATTATGATGCCATCTGGATTGCACGCACGCATAATGCAGATCGTCTGGCTCCTGTGCTTATGGATTGTGCTGATGCCCTAACGGGTGCAATGGTGATTACGGATACCGAGGCTGTATCCGCGCCGCGTGAATATCGTAAAATGGAATTGCGCGGGCAAACACCAGAAAAAACAGTGGATGAGCTTTTGAAGCATGAATTCAGGCATTTGTTCATGTCTGAAAAAATTATTGCAGTGAACAGTAAGGATTCCAAAATACTTAATGCTCACGGTTTTTCTAATGTTCATGTTCTAGGTCATTTGCAAAACGCTTTAACGTGGTCTCCCGGATGGGAAGCTCGCCGGGATATTCTTTTTCTGGGGGCCATGCATGATCAGGATTCACCAAATGTAGATTCCTTGGCGTGGTTTAGCAAAGAAGTATTGCCATTACTGGATGGCCGTTTGCCAGAAGACGTTAAATTTACAGTCTGTGGCTATGTAAACCCGCGTGTTGATCTTACATCACTTATAAACAACCCGCGTATTGTGGTAACGGGGCGGGTAGAGGATGTAACACCTGTTTATAATAGCCACCGGGTATTTGTGGCGCCAACCCGGTATGCGGCGGGTATTCCCTACAAACTGCATGAAGCCGCAGCACATGGTATTCCTGTTGTTGCAACGGATATTTTGTGTGAACAGGTTGGATGGGTGCCTGGTGAAGATATGCTGTGCGCCAGTGTATCGGACGCGCAGGGTTTTGCGGATGCTATTGTCCGGCTGTATGAAGACAAGCAGTTGTGGGACAACGTGCATGCGCATGAACTCAAACGGATTTCTACAGAAAACACGCAAGAGAATTATATAAAAAAGATAAAGGATATTTTAGAAATTTCCTAAAATAATCCCAGCACGTCAGGTGAGGTAAGTGGGATCTTCCATTTTCAAAATCTGACGTGCCAGACTGTGCAGCCGTGCGCTGGCTCGTACCCCTAGTGTGCTGATTTCCTGATAGGAAAACCAACGGGCCTCCAAGGCATCATCACCAGCTTGTACGGGGTTATGGGTGTGTTCTTGTTCCTCACACCTTACGGCAAGAATGATGTAGTGGAACTCTAGCTTTCCATGAGCATCATAATGCAAGCTATCAAATGCATCTATTACAGAAGTTGCTTTTGCTGGTAAGGATGTTTCTTCCAAAAGCTCGCGTTCTGCGGCATAAAAAATAGTTTCTCCCGGTTCAATCCGCCCGCCGGGAAAACCCCATAGTCCGGCATCTGGTGCTTTAGCGCGGCGGACAAGCAGAAAATTATTCTGCCTTCGCACAATAGCAAGAACACCGGAACGCGGAAGGCAGGAATGGCATGATGTTTTCATGATCGGGAAGTGTAGAAGGTCATGAATGCTGGTCAACCCTTATCTGCGTAAAAGGGGCTCAGCTATTTTTTCTCTTTGCCCAAATGCAGAAAATGCGTGTTAAATACAGCCATAACCGTGCGGAATGTTGTGCACGGAAAATATAAATTAGCTATCAAGGAGCACATCTTATGTCGGCAGATACAATTGCCATTCCGGGTATAGCCAAACCAGCCTCCCGCATTGCGCTTGGCACGTGGGCTATTGGTGGTTCCATGTGGGGTGGCGCAGATGATGCAAACGCCAGCAAGACGATAGATGAAGCTCTGGAGCTTGGTATCAATATGATTGATACAGCACCAGTCTATGGATTTGGGCATTCTGAAGAAGTTATTGGCAAGGCTTTGGAAGGTCGGCGTGGCCGTGTTATTCTGGCTACCAAGGTGGGGTTGAACTGGCAGGATGGAAAGGTTTTCCGGGATAGTCGATCTGCACGGATTGAAGAGGAAGTTGAAAAATCTTTAAGCCGCCTGCGCACAGATTATATTGATCTGTATCAGGTTCATTGGCCAGATACATGCACTCCGTTTGAAGAAACAGCCCGTGCTCTGGAAAATCTGGTGAAAAGTGGCAAGGTTAAAGCCTTGGGGCTGAGCAATTTCTCACCCGCGCAGATGGATGAATTCCGGAAGTTTGCACCTGTTTCTGCTGTGCAGCCGCCATACAACCTGTTTGAGCGCGAAATAGAGCGTGATGTGCTGCCATATGCAGAAAAAAACAATCTGGTGGTGCTGGCTTATGGCCCTCTGTGCCGTGGTTTGCTTTCGGGCCGCATGACGGCAGACCGGAAGTTTGAAGGGGATGACCTGCGTAAAACAGATCCCAAGTTCCAGCAGCCACGTTTTGGCCAGTATTTGCAGGCGGTGGAAGACCTTAAAGCCATTGCCAATAAGCATGGCAAAAGCATGCTGGCACTGGCTATTCGCTGGGTGTTGGATCGCGGCCCAACTATTGCGCTGTGGGGTGCACGTAAGCCAGAGCAGATTGCAGGTGTGGATGATGCTTTTGGCTGGAAGCTGGATGCAGAAGACATGCAGGCTATTGATGCAATTCTTGCCAAGGATATTAAAGACCCGGTAGGCCCGGAGTTTATGGCTCCGCCTTTGCGGGCTTAATCTGGCGGAACAGGGCTGGCTTATCCAGCCCTGTTCTACCCGCAAGGCTGGCGGTGGCCCATACGCATTGACTCAGATGTGGCTTTTTTCGCACTCTGTTAAGTTATGAAAGAGCCGCACCCTCCTTATCAGGCCGAGCCTGAGCAGGCGACAGTCTGTATGTTTCCGCTTCAGCAGGTATTGGGGCGGGCAGAGGCTGCGGAATATTTGGGTATTCCTGCCCGAAGGCTCAGATTTTTGGAAATGCTCGGGGGTGGGCCCAAATCTGTTTCTCAGCGCGCAGGGGCCATTCAGTTTCGTAAGGAAGATCTGGATAACTACAGCGCCCAGCAGTTTAGCCGTGCCGGATTAGGGGCAGATGCGTTTTCTCGCTATCGGAGCATGCGTGCACTGGCTGATTATAAAGGGCTTGATCCGTTTATGGATATGGCCAGCCGGGATGAGCTTTCTCAGGCGTGTACCTATATCGGCGGGCGTGTTGGCATCGGGCTGGGGCTGGTGGTGATTGTGCTTTCTCATACTCCGCTTTCCCGCATTCTGTTTCATGTGGTGCGTTAGGGCTGTTTTGTAACGGCCTGTGTGTTTTCATATCTTGCGCAAGGGGTTGCGGCAGCCCATGTTTGAGCAATGGCTTCCAAAACCTCCTCCTCTGCGGCACGTGGCAAAAAGCGCCCTTCATTAAGCGAGCGTGCGGCCAGTCTTCCCCCCGTTCTGTTCGAGCCGGAAAAGCAGGCTCCTCGTCCACGCCTCAAGCGTATGGAAGTGGTGTCAGAATACGAACCGGCAGGGGATCAGCCGCAGGCTATTCGTGAACTTGTGGCCGGGGTAGAAGCTGGAGAGCGTGATCAGGTTCTGCTAGGGGTTACGGGTTCGGGTAAAACCTTTTCCATGGCCAAGATTATTGAGGCCACGCAAAAACCCACACTTATTCTTGCGCCCAACAAAACATTAGCTGCCCAGCTTTATGGAGAAATGAAGCAGTTTTTCCCTAATAATGCTGTGGAATATTTTGTAAGTTATTACGATTACTATCAGCCAGAAGCCTATGTGCCGCGTTCTGATACGTATATTGAAAAAGACAGCCAGATAAACGAACAGATTGACCGTATGCGCCATGCGGCTACGCAGGCGCTGCTGGAGCGGAACGATGTAATTATCGTGGCTTCTGTTTCCTGCATTTACGGTATTGGGTCTGTAGAAACCTATTCCCGCATGGTGGTAAAGCTGGAGCTGGGCGGAGAGATAGACCGGGATAAGCTTATAAAAAGCCTTGTTGAATTACAGTACCGTCGGAACGATGCCGCATTTGCACGCGGTACATTCCGGGTGCGTGGTGAAACAATAGACATTTTTCCCGTGCAGAATGAAGACAGGGCCTGGCGTGTTTCTCTGTTTGGCGATGAAGTTGACGGGTTGATAGAATTTGACCCGCTAACAGGTGAAAAAACGGCTGATCTGCAGGAAATTACAATTTACGCAAACAGCCACTACGTTACACCACGTCCGACGTTGAATCAGGCCATTAAGGGCATCAAGCAGGAACTGCGCGAACAGCTTGATGTGTTTACAAAGGCCGGTAAGTTGCTGGAAGCAGAACGGCTGGATCAACGCACCACTTTTGATCTGGAAATGCTGGAAACAACAGGGGTGTGTAAGGGGATCGAAAACTACTCCCGCTATCTTTCTGGTCGCAAACCGGGTGATCCGCCGCCAACCCTGTTTGAATATCTGCCTGAAGATGCGCTGCTGATTGTAGATGAAAGCCACGTAACAGTGCCGCAGATTGGCGGCATGGAACGCGGAGACCATGCGCGCAAATCCGTGCTGGCAGAGTTTGGTTTCCGGCTTCCTTCCTGCCTGGATAACCGGCCTTTGAATTTTGCGGAATGGGACAAGTTTCGCCCACAAAGCCTTTTTGTAAGTGCCACACCCGGCCCATGGGAAATGGAACGCACAGGTGGCGTGTTTGCTGAACAGGTTATTCGCCCAACCGGGTTGGTGGACCCCATTACAATTATTCGGCCTGTAGAACATCAGGTGGATGATCTGTTGGCAGAATGTCGTACCACCATTGCCAAAGGTGGCCGTGTGTTGGTGACAACGCTTACTAAACGCATGGCGGAAGACTTAACCGATTACATGAATGAAGCTGGTATTCGGGTAAGGTATCTGCATTCCGATGTAGATACACTGGAACGGATAGAAATTATCCGAGACCTGCGCATGGGGGCATTTGATGTTCTCATCGGTATTAACTTGCTGCGAGAAGGTTTGGATATTCCAGAGTGTGCGCTGGTAGCTATTCTGGATGCAGATAAGGAAGGGTTCTTGCGTTCCCGCACATCTCTTATCCAGACTATTGGCCGTGCGGCCCGAAATGTAGAGGGCCGGGTTTTGCTGTATGCAGATAAAATGACGGATTCTCTGACATACGCAGTAGAGGAAACAGCCCGCAGGCGCGAAAAACAGATGGCGTGGAATACAGAGCACGGCATTACGCCACAAAGTGTGCGCAAGCATATTAGTGATATTGTGTCTTCTGTGTTCGAACAGGATTACGTTACCATTGCGCCGGATGAAGATACGGGCGTGGCAGAGTTTGTGGGGCAGGATCTAGGGGCCGCTATTGCCGGGTTGGAAAAGCGTATGCGTTCTGCCGCGGCAGAGCTGGAGTTTGAAACTGCGGCACGGTTACGAGATGAAATTCAGCGGTTGGAAGCCTTGCAGCTTGGGCTGGAACCGCCTCCGGTAGCGGCCTCAACAGCAGGAAAAGCTCAGACAAGTGGCCGCAAACCTAAAAAAGATAAGGTGCCACGGCCACTGGGGCCGGGCGGGGGTGGATATGATCCGGCAGCTAGGCGGAAAAAGCGGAAATAACACCCATATTGCGGCAGGCCTTGTTTCTGCCGCTTAACCCTTCTACCGTCCGCATAGCAAACCCTTATTTGTGCGGACATTACGGCATGACAACGTCAGATCCTTTTATCCAGCCGGATTATACAGCACTGGAACAGGCTTCTGTTGCACCTGATCCTTTCCCGCATGTGGTGGTGCCGCATTTTATCCGTTCAGAAGATCTGGGACGTTTGTTTGCGCATCGGCCGCATATTGTGTCTGGGGGGTCTTTTCCACCAGATTCCTTGCAGCTTTCTCCCCTTATGGAACATTTGGTGGAAGAACTGGAAGGCCCACGGTTAAAGGCAATTGTGGCGGAAAAATTTCACCTCAATCTCGATCATGCACCTTCCATGCTGACCATTCGTGGGCGCACGCGAGAAAAAGATGGCCGTATCCATACGGATTCATTGGCCAAGCGTGTAACCATTTTGCTGTATCTTAATCCATCAGGGGTGGGGGAGGCATGGGAACGGCAGGAAGGCTGTTTGCGCCTTTTGCGTGGCCCGCATGATATAGAGGATTACGCCAAGGAAGTACCGCCCGTAGATGGCACTTTGCTGATTTTCCCTAACGGCCCAACAACATGGCATGGGCATAAGCAGTTTGTGGGGCAGCGCTATACTATCCAATTAAATTACATGACAGAAGATGCACGCGCCCGGTCTGAACTGCGGCGGCATAAACTTTCTGCATTGGTTAAAAAGTTGCCTTTGCCTCAGTTGGGGCAGTAACTTTTCTTTTTTGATCTGTTTCTGCATGAACAGGAAGCCTGAATGATTTTTCGCAAGCCGTCTGCTGCCCGCACACATTTTTCACTGCTGGCTATAACGCTGGCCCTGTTAGGGGGAACTGCTCTTTCTCCCACATCGGCTCATGCTCAGGATGCCGCACCGGGTATGCCGTCCGCTCTTGTGCCTCCTAGCCTGAGCAGTGCACAGGTTGTGCGTGCAACGCTTCCTAATGGCCTTAAGGTTGTTATTGTGCCTAACCGGCTGGCCCCGGTTGTGACCACAGAAATTAATTATCTTGTTGGCTCGGCAGAAGTGCCAGATGGGTTTCCGGGTACGGCGCATGCGTTGGAACATATGATGTTCCGTGGCAGCAAAGGGCTGGATAAAGACCAGCTTGCAGCTATAGGCACGCGTTTGGGCGGCAGTTACAACGCAGATACAACAGAAGATGTCACGCAGTATTTCTATACAGCGCAGGCACAGGATTTACCTGTTCTGCTTAAAATTGAAGCCCTGCGCATGAATGGCTTAACCCTGTCTGAAGCGGATTGGGAAAAAGAACGTGGCGCGATTGAGCAGGAAGTTGCGCGTGATCTTTCAAGCCCCGCCTATCGGTATCTGGAACAGTTGCAGGGTATTTTGTTTGCAGGCACGCCTTACGAACACGATGCATTGGGCACGCGGCCATCCTTTGATAAAACCACGGCGGCGGATCTGAAAGATTTTTACCAAAAATGGTATGGCCCCAATAATGCCGTGCTGGTGATTGTGGGGGATATTAACCCTGTTTCTACCTTGCAGCTGGTACAGGATACATTTGCCGATATCCCGCGTAAGGATCTGCCGCAGCGCCACAAGATAGCCCCCGCTGCGCCGCCAGCTAAAACACTCACACTTTCTACAGATTATCCTGTTGGGTTTGCCACACTTGCATTCCCCATGGCGGGCAGTTCTTCAGCAGATTTTGCAACGGCTGATATTCTCTCAGATGTGCTCTCCAGCCAGCGTGGTGCCCTGTATGATCTGGTACCGCAGGGCAAGGCGTTATACGCAGGGTTTGAATACGCTCCTAAAAAAGAAGCTGGTTTTGGTTTGGCGCTTGCGGCTTTTCCTAAAGGCACAGATGCTTCTGGCCCCATGAACGCTATGAAAGCTGTGTTGGAAAAAATCCGTAAGGAAGGCGTGCCAGCAGAATTGGTTGAAGCCGCAAAGCAGAAAGAAATTGCCCAGCTTCAGTTTTCTGCCAATTCTGTAAGTGGTCTGGCATCTATCTGGTCTAACGCATTGGCATTTCAGAACCTAGATAGCCCGGGTGATCTGGTGGCTGCTTATCAGGCTGTTACGCCAAAGGCAGTAAATGATCTGGCTGCAAAACTGCTTGATCCAGCACATGCTGTGTCTGCCATTCTTACCCCGGAAGCATCAGGCAAGGCAGTTTCTGGTAAAGGGTTTGGAGGGGCAGAATCTTTTGCAAGCACCCCGGATAAGCCAGTAAAATTGCCGCAATGGGCCGAAAAAGCTCTGGCCCAACTGGAAGAACCTAAACCGACACCACTCCCTGCGGTTAGCACATTATCTAACGGTATCAAGCTGATTGTCTGGCCTTCTCATGTCAGCCACACCATTCAGCTTTCTGGTCAAATCCGCCAGACGCCCGAATTGCAGGAGCCCAAAGGCAAGGAGGGCGTGCATAGTTTAACGGAAGCTCTGTTCTCCTATGGTACAACGCAGCATGATCGTCTGGCTTTCCAGAAAGCGCTTGATGATGTGCCAGCATGGGAAGATGCCGGGGGCAATTTCTCCTTACAAGTTCTTACGCCTGATTTTGAAAAGGGCGTGGATCTGCTTGCTGAAAATGAACTGCATCCAGCATTCCCTGAAAAAGATTTTACGGTTGTGCGCACGCAGTTGGCACAAGCTCAGGCTGGGGAACTGGTATCTCCCGGGCATTTGTTTGATAAAGCTATCAAGGCTGCCATTCTGCCGGAAACAGATCCGACACAGCGTGATGCTACGCCTGAATCTATTATGAGCATAACCCGTGATGATGTGCTGCATTATTACCAAAATGCGTGGCGCCCGGATCTGACAACTATTGTTGTAACAGGTGATATCACGCCCGAAAAAGCACAGGTGGTATTAGAAAAAGCTTTTGGTGGTTGGAAAGCCGAAGGCCCGGCACCTGATGTGAATTTGCCTACCGTGCCACTTAGCAAAACATCACGCGCAACGGTGCCTGATAAGAGCAGCGTGCAGAATGATGTTGTGTTGGCGGAAACACTGGGGCTAACGGCACAAAATCCTGATCATTTCCTGCTGCAGTTGGGCAATGAAGTGCTGGGGGGCGGTCTGTTCTCCTCGCGTCTGTATAGAGATATGCGGGTGAAAACAGGTTATGTTTATTCTGTAAGCAGTTCCTTTGATTGGGGACGTACGCGCGGGGCCTATACTGTTAATTATGGTGCAGACCCGGATAAGGTTGGTAAAGCGCGGAATGTTGTCATGAAAGACCTGAAAGCCATGCAGTCTGCACCACCTACAGCAGAAGAGCTTTCTTTGGCCAAGGCTTCACTTCTGCGGAGCTTGCCGCTTGCCAGAGCGAGTTTGGCCCGAATTGCTGCGCAGTATCTTTATTTGGAAGATCTGGGTTTGCCGCTTGATAATGCGGATCGGGGCGCAAAAGTTTATTACAAGGCAACGGGTGCAGAAGTACAGGCCGCATTCCGTAAGTGGATCAGGCCAGATGACCTTGCGGTTATTGTAAAGGGGCCTACGCCTACTTGGTAATGGATTACATGTATTCGTAAATGTTTTAAGAAAGGTTCTTTCTGTGCATTTTACGGATACATTGTAAATCGTGTTTGTTTTTCTCGTGTCTAGAAGTTAACAATATTACGAGGGAATTTGGTGTCAGTATTTTCTGGACAGAAAAATAGTTATGCTTGTATTAGGTCTGTCAGAAAATCATTTACGTGCTGAAGTTCTTGATATGCAAAAGATCACGAGGGGGTATTGCGGTGTCTGGTGAAAAAAAGCCTGTTGGTAAGGTTCGTTCTTCTCGTGTAAAAGTGGCACGTAAAAAGGTTGCGGCTCCCGCAGTGTTAGAGACACATGAACCAGTAGCGGAGCCTCAGGTTACAGAACAAGTTGAAATAGCTCCTGTAGCAGAGCCAACACCGGCTCCAGCGGCAGAACAAATTGCATTGGCACTTCAGTCTCAGGCGGGTATTGTGGAACAAGAAGCTGAAAAAGAACGTCGGGCGGCTATCTTCTTTGATAGTCAGTGGTACCTTAATGCTTACCCAGATATTCGTGAGGCGGGCGTAGATCCGCTTGAACATTTTCTGGATTATGGTGCTAAGGAAGGTAGAAACCCTAACGCGCTGTTTGATAGCCTTTCCTATCTACGTGTAAATCCTGATGTTGCAGGGTTTGGGCCGGGGCCTTTCATCCATTATATTTGTTATGGTTTTCAGGAAGGGCGGCCTTTGCGCTAGGAGGCTCTTAAAGTTTAAAAAGGGGCGTATGGGTGTTAAAACCATACGCCCCTTTTTTATTTATGCTGTTTTAATAAAAGCGTCAGACTTCTTCTACAACTTCTATGTGAGATGGGAACTCTACGTCTTTCGTCTCATCCAGAATGTAATAGTGAATGTTTTCTGAAACCCAATCTTCCCGGAAACCACAATCTTTATAAATATTACGGCATGGCGTATTATCCGGAAGGTTATGGATAGAAGCTGTTATACGGACATTTCCATGTTTTTCCCGAACATGGCTGACAACATCAGCAACAATGCTTTTTTCAACTTCCATGCCCAAAACGCGGCAGCTCATAACAAACTGCACAATTTCATTATTGCGCAGGTAAAGCACACTTACCAATCCGTAATTGGTGAATTTGTCCTGAACAGTTGCAACAATTATCTCTCCGCCTTCACTTAGAAAGCGAGAGAGTTCCTGAAATGTCCAGCGTGTGCCAGAAGTGTTGAACTGATTGGTCTTGTTTGTAAGCTCTAGTGCGCGGGCCAGTTCCGGTTGCTCTGTATCTGTGATGTAGGTGAGGGAAACCGTACATTCCAAGGATGCCAGAAATTCTTCACGGTTCAGGCTGGCGCGTGTTTCCTCACGGGCAATCTGTCCTCGGATCATGGTTTCTCGCTTGGCGGATTCCTGCGTGAGACGAGCAACCTGTGTTTCGGGTGCCCATAAAAGGATGCGGCGTGTGAGATACGGGTTACCGCCAATTGTGCGAATTTCAGGAAAAGCCGTGTTAACAGAAGCGCGTTCTACAGGATTATCATCTACAAACACAACGCTTTTAGGCTTGATATTGAACTCCTGACAGATAGCAGCAATGTTTTCTGGTTTCGGAACCCAGTTGATTTTGACAGAGGCAAAATCTTCCAGTTTGATAAACTGCGGGTTGATAATGTCATCCCATCGTTCGCGCACATAGGCTTCATCATTCTTGGAGCAGATAGCCACCAGAATGCCACGTGCGCGTAAGGTATGAACAGCTTCCCACAAACCCACAGGCCAGCCATCTGTGCGTGGCCAAGGCTGCACTTCTGGCCGATAATGTTCTGCTATCTGGCCGCGCCACAAGGTATTGTCCAGGTCAAAAATAACGGCCTTGACTTGATCTACCTGATGCACAGTGCGGTAGGCTGCAACAATCTGGCGAAAAATGGTTTTAACAAATTCTTCCCGATGAATGGGATAAATGGTTTCCAGTGCAGGAATAGGCTCATTGCGCTCAATCGCACCGAAATCATCCCAATCCTGAAAAGATAGGCCGCCATGGGTATGGAAGTAAATAATATCATCCAGCACATAACGTTTGCCTAAAGAGGACACAACAGAATCAACATCCAGCACATAAGCATTTTTATAACTGGAAATTTTCTGGGCCAGATACATGTTCAGGCGTCTTACCATGTAGGTGAGATCTGTTTCTGTACCTTGTGAGAGTATGCTGGAAGCTGTGCTCATTTGCGGAACTATGAAATTAGAGACAAATGTCAGTAATCCATGTTCGCGGTTGTAAAGTAGTGCGGCATCCAGCATGACATCCAGCGTGTTGAATGCATCGTGCAGGATACTTTCTGCAAAAGCCGGATCATTCAGTTGAAAGCCTTCTACCACACGGTCACTTAAAACGGTGCGTAGTGGGATTTGCACGTATTGTAGATCATACTGATCTGCTGGTGCGGGCGGAGATTTTGGTAAAATGCTTACAAAATTGTAAGGAATGTAATCAAAATTTATACATGGATAATATCCCTTAAAGGCTTCTAGATATAAGGAAGTTAAACAGGAGCCAACAAGAAGAACGCGATTAATTTTGCGCTCTGTTTTCTGGAGATCTGTAGGGAATAGAAAATCCGGAGATGCAAGAGGAGAATTATTTTTTGTTGTTGTAGGCATAAAGAACTCCGCCAATATAGCTTTTATTTTGTTTGGGTTGGCAGTGGAGAGATGACTTGTTTAACAAGAGAGGTGCAAGAGAATGGAGCCTCATTGAGAGATTATAAAAATTCAATTCATATTACATGATTAACATTATTATAATCTTCCGACGAGTTGAAAGAAAGTATTTTCAAGCAATTAATCGAAGGAAGGAGATTAGGAAAAGCGTAGATAAGTATGATAAATTTATGTAGAGGAATAGTTAACTGTTGTGTTTTTCAGCATAAAAATTTATATTTGGTATAAGTACCTGTAAATAGTGATAGCATTCAAACGGAAAATGCAATGGTAAGTTTGACCGCCTGGAATAAAAAAGATATAAAATCAATAATTGATTCGGGAAAATTCGATAGTGAATTTTATCTTGAAGAAAATCCTGATGTAAAAAAATCTGGTCTTGATCCAATTATACATTATGTTCTTTACGGTGTACATGAAAACCGTAATCCTAATGATAATTTCAATACAGAAATATATTATAATCTTTATAAAAATGTTATTGGGAAAAATGAAAACCCATTCGCGCATTATATTAGAAATAATGATCATCTGTTTTTCTTTGAAAAAGGTCTTTTGCAGGAATATTCGTATGTTTCCATTACGAATGCTCTAAATAGATTAAAGAAATACCCGTTTTTTAACGAAGATGATTACGTGCGTATGAACAGCGATGTTTCATCCGCAAGTATGCCAACAGCACGCCACGCATTACTTTACGGTATTGGTGAAGGGCGAGAAATTTTTTCCAAACGCTCAATTGTTCGCTTTTTGGGCAATGAGTGTAAGCACGACGTTAATTATAAAATCACTGATAAGGTTTACGGCAAGAATTTCCCTAAAACGATTGGGGTATTCTACCATTCCGAAGGCAATTCCTTTATTCAGGAATTGGCAGAGTGCCTCAGTGAATATCTGTGTAATGCTGGCCTGAATGCCAAGGTTCTTACTGAAAAAACACCAGAAGAAGATACGCCTGAACTTTGCATTTTCTGTGCTCCGCACGAATTCTTCTTCTTGGATGGAAACGAAATCTGGAAACGTGATGAGATTATTAGAAAATCTATCATGTTTAATACAGAGCAACCCCAGACACTCTGGTTCACGCGTGGGATTCTGTACATTCTCATGTCAGCCGGGGTGATGGATCTGTGTTATCAGAATCTTAAATCCTTTTCCGATGTTGGGCTGCCAGTATTCCACTTTGATCCGCCGGTAAAAATAGAAGCTTGCAAGCTTACTGATGCAGATAAAAAGCATCCGTTGGTGCGCATTTTGCCGGAAGGGGCTAAAACAGGTTCTACCCCATTCCGGCCAATTGCCGAACGCGCTATTGATGTCAGCTTTTTTGGGAATGCCTCTCGCAAGCGCGAAAAATTCTTTTCGCGGTCAGCGGCCTTCTTCTCTAACTATCAGTCCTTCTTTTATTATCGTAAGGCAGAAGGGCCTATTCCGTCCTCCGGGGTTTACGATATCCTTTCACGCCTCCCGCGCTATGTTGCAGAAAATTCCAAGGTGGCGTTGAATATTCATCGCGATGATAACTGCTTTTTTGAATGGCACCGGATTGTCAAACAAGGCATGGCTTCCGGCACCATTGTTGTAACAGAAGAATGCTTCCCTCATCCGCTGTATAAGGAAGGTGAGCATTTCTTGGCTGAAACGCCGCGGCATATGCCCAATCTGGTAGAATGGTTAACCCAGACTGAAGATGGGCAAAAAGAAGCTGCCAGAATTCAGCAGAATATTTTTGATCTTCTGCAAGATGAGAAAATATTCAACTCCAAGAATATCGATCTCAAAAACTATATTTCTGCTGTGTGGAGCACTGTGAAATGAGCGTTATCAAGCCATGGGACCCCAGCCCGGAAGTTGTTTTTTCCTATAAGAAAAAATCCCGGAAGCCTAAAAACCTGATTACGGTCTGCGTTACCAACTTCAATTATGCTTCTGTTATTGAAGAATGTCTGGATAGCATTGCAGATCAAACGCATGCTGATCTGGAAATTGTGGTTGTTGATGACTGCTCCCAGCGGGATGATTCCGTTGATGTGATCGCGGAATGGATGGAGGAAAACAAGCAGCGTTTTTACAGCCTGCAGTGTTTGACCAACCCGCGTAATCAGGGGCCATCATTTTCGCGCAATATGGCGTTTGAATATGCGCAGTCTGAGTATGTGTTTATTATCGATGCTGATAATACCATTTACCCAACGGCGCTGGAAAAAATCTACACGGCTCTTTTGCAAGGCAAATTCCCGGCAGTTTATACCCAGATTGAAGAGTTTGGAGACCGCAAAGGTATTGGCCATGCCGATATCTGGGATGCCGCACGCATGCGCAAGAATAACTATGTGGATGTGATGGCGCTTATTCGTAAAAGCGCATGGGAAAAGGTTGGCGGCTTCTCTCATATTGAAGAAGGCTGGGAAGATTATGATTTCTGGTTGAAATTTATTGATGCAGGGCTAGAACCCGGATACCTGCCAGAAATTCTGTGTCGTTATCGTGTGCATAATTCTTCGCGCACAGCAACAGAAGCATTGGCTGCACATTATGATCTGGAATTGGTGATGGAGTTCCGTCATCCAGAACTGGTGAAATAATCAGATTTTCCAAATACTGTGGTATAAAAAAGAGCGGAGGAAACTCCGCTCTTTTTTATTTTCAATTCGCAACGGTTAAAACACACTATTAAATGCCACCTGTGGTGAAACCGAAAACCCGGTATTGTGGCCTGCAAAATAGGTTGAAACCCCCGCAATAACCCCAAAACGAGGGGACCAGTTGTATTCAACAGCAGGGGCTATCAGCCAGTCTCCTGAAGAGCTGTTAATGCGGTCTATCCGTTCTATTTTGCCGCTTGTTGGGGTACGGCCTTTAATGTGAGACCCATCTGCCCAATCTCGCGCCAGATCCATGGCCAAAACCCATTTCTGGTTTATGCCAAATTCCAGAGAAAACCCGCTTTCTCCGTACATGCCGGGTTGCGCTGTGCCGCGGAAGCCAACCTCTGTGCCGTAACTGCTGACGTTATGCAGATGGGCGGTTGTAAGCGCACGGCGGAAGGTTCCCCACATACGCAGGCGCAGTTCATGCTGGCCCGGCAGTGTGTAAGTGGATTGCTCCGTAAAGGCTAAGCGGAATGTATAAACGCCAGATCCAACACCATCTTCTGCTCGGCCCAGCCTCTGATAATTACCTGTGGGAAAACCAACCCCAGCAAATACACTCAGAGCCGGAATATAGCGTGCAGGATCTGCATCTAGATAACGCCACATTAAATCAACTGGCAGATCTCCGAATTTGAGCCCGCTACTTGTACCAGATTTCTTCTTCCACAAATAACTGATCGTGGGAGTAACCTGAATACTGATGGAATCCGTAATGGAGTATTTGTAGAGCGTAAAATTGGAAACAGATTGCTGGCGTGGATGCAGCGGATGGCTGTTGCCGTTTGCATCCAGATATCCCACAGGCAGATTATAGCTGACGTAAGGTTCCCACGCGAACACACCTGCCTTGGAAAGCGCGCCAGAAGGCGAAACGAGAGATCCTGTATACCATTGCGGGCGCGCCTCCCCCGGAGCTTGAGATCCCGCCGCAGCACTATTGCCTGTATCTGCAGCATGTGCTGCGGAAAGGCCGACAGAAAGCAGCAATGTGCCTACCAAAGAGCGACAAACAACAGGGCAACACTTAACGCCTGCACGTACCTGGAGGGAGGAAAATACACTGGCTGCCTGAATCATGATCTGTCTGACCCTTCATGGGGAACCAAAAAATCTTCCGTCAACACAACGGAAGGAACGGTTTGTGGCACGGCGTTATGTTGCGGAACGGAGCGAATGCGGTGCCAGCCCCATGCCAGTGCCAAAGCCAGCAGGGGAATGGCGCATATTGTTGCCGTTCCGGTTGGGTAATCAAACGCCATCAGCCCAACGATGCCAATAAAGAAGGCGAGAGCCAGCCACGAGGTAAATGGCGCGCCCGGCATCGGAAAAGAGGTAGGGGCAATTTCTCCACGGCGAATTTTTTTGCGCAGTTGAATCTGGCACAGCACAATAAAACACCACGTGCTGAGAATACCCAGAGAGGCCAGACTGAGCATGATTTCAAAAATCTGGCTGGGGATGAAGTAATTCAGCACCACGCCCACAAGATAAATAGCCACAGTAGAAAGAATGGCTGCAGAAGGTACAGCCTGTTTGTTCATGCGGGCCAAATAACGCGGGGCTGCGCCATCTAGCGCCAGTGCACGTAGCACGCGCCCGGTAGAATAAAGGCCAGAGTTTAAGCTGGAGAGCGCTGCGGTCAGCACCACAACGTTCATCACACTGTCTATGCCCGGTACGCCCAGCTTGGAAAGGAAGGTGACAAAAGGGCTAACTCCTGCCTGATACGTGTTCCACGGCAGCAGCAGCACAAGCAGCGTAATGGTGCCCACGTAAAAAATGGCAATACGCCAGATAACGTTGTTAATGGCCTGCGGTAAAACGGATTTAACATCCTCGCATTCCCCCGCAGCCGTGCCAATCAGCTCAATACTGGCATAGGCAAATACAACACCTTGCACCAATACCAGTGCAGGTAAAAAGCCGTGCGGGAACAAGCCGCCGTTTTCGGTAATCAGATGTAGCCCGGTTGCGTGCCCATCTACGGGGTAGCGCAAGGCCAGAATAACCAGCGCGATGACCAGGAATCCGCCTAAGGCCATCACTTTAACCAAGGAAAGCCAGAATTCCAGCTCACCAAACCATTTTACGCCGGTTAGGTTCATGCCGGTTATCAGCACAAGGGCCAGCAGGGCAAAAAGCCATTGTGGTACACTGGAAAAAACAGGCCAAAAACGCATGTAAAGCGCCACGGCTGTAATATCCACAATGCCTGTTACAGCCCAGTTAAAAAAGGCCATGGTGCCTGCAATATAAGAGGCTTTGGGGCCTAAAAACTCCTGTGTGTAGGAAACAAAGCTGCCACTGGTGGGGCGGTACATCACAAGCTCACCTAATGCACGCAGCATCAGAAAAGCAAAAACACCACACACCAGATAAACCAAGGCAAGAGATGGGCCAACGGCTTGAAGGCGAGATCCAGCCCCCAAAAACAGCCCTGTGCCAATAGCCCCACCCAGAGAGATCATTTGGATCTGACGCTTACCCAAACCACGGTGGTATCCATCTTCAGTGCGTGCGCCTGCATTGGCAGGTGTATGCCCATCTGAGGTGGGGGAAGCCGTCATCTCGTTAACCTTGATTACAAAATTATGTCAAAACCGATTGGTATCGGGTGCATTGGATTTTGCAGGTTGTAAAGATGGAACCGTTAAATAATCGCAATTAAATATGAATAGTGTATAAGAATGAAGCTGAAACGCATAAGGAATATACAGAATTTATATGAATATCAGGAAAGAAGAAGCGCAAATATTTTGTTTTGGTATTGAAATAATATAAGCATAAGTGCTGTTGTTTGGGATAAAAATGTTATTTATTTATTATCTATGAAAGTAAAGAAAGTTGCGTTGTGGCTTCCTGATCTTGCGGGCTTAAAAGAGTGGAAAGTGTAATACCTAAAAGTCTTACTGGGGCACGTACAGGCAGCAATGGCGCAAGTAACCGGCACGCCATCTCGGCTAGAATTTCTTGATCTTGCACCGGATCGGCCAAAGAGAGGCTGCGCGTGCATTGGTTGAAGTCTGTATAGCGCAGTTTCAGGGTGATCGTACGACCTGTCAGGTTACGTTTTTGGCAGCCCGCCCACACTTTTGCGGCCAGTTCATGCAGAGTCGCGTGTAATTCGGCTGAGGTGCGCAAATCCTGCGCGAACGTTATTTCCTTGCCGAGTGATTTGCGCGGCCTGTTTGGTTCTACTGGCCGATCATCTTTGCCACGGGCGATGCCATAATAAAAAGCAGCCGCCTTACCAAAATGCTGGCGTAAAATATTTAATGAAAAACGACGTAAATCTGCACCTGTATGAATGCCGAGTGTATGCATTCGCTGGGCCGTAGCTGGCCCCACGCCATGAAAAGCGTTTACGGGCAGATTGGCTACAAATGCTTCCCCACGGTTGGGCGGAATAACAAATTGACCATTGGGTTTTCGGTAATCTGAGGCCAGCTTGGCCAGAAACTTATTGTAAGACACTCCTGCCGAGGCCGTAAGCCCTGTTTCATGCAAAATGGCCGCGCGTATTTCTTCTGCAATTGCTGTGGCAGAGGGGCGGAGAAGCAGCGGATTTGTTACATCCAAATAGGCTTCATCTAACGAAAGAGGCTGAATAAGGGGGGTGTAACGCGCAAAAATGGCGTGAATTTGGGCAGAAACTGCACGATAAACATCAAAACGTGGCGGCACAAAAATCAGGTGCGGGCATTTGCGCTGTGCCTGCACCGAAGGCATGGCCGAACGCACGCCAAATTTTCGGGCTTCATAACTGGCGGCGGCAACCACACCGCGTTCCTGGCATCGGCCTACCGCTACAGGTTGGCCTTTAAGCGCTGGATTGTCTCGTTGCTCAACAGATGCATAAAAAGCATCCATATCAATATGGATAATGCGGCGTACAACGGCTGTCATCACCCGTGTATGGTAGCAGAAGGCAGCGCAAAAGGGAACAAAAAGAAAACAAATCTAGCTTAAAATTCTGCGTGTCGGGTTTGCAAACCAGAAAATCAGGATCTTTTTAACCAAAGCAGAAGGTCTCAATTTTAAAATGAAAGGGGAAAGCGCTTCCTGATATTGGAGCCACGCCTCCCCGTAGAAAATTATGATGTTGTTTAAGATACCGGAAACCCTTGTGAATACTGGTATTTTGAGGTGGCACGATCCTGCCAATGTGCCACAATTTGCTTGGGCTGCATATCCAGATCATGCCAGCGTGCAAGGGAAAGTGCCGCTGTGGCTGGGTAGGCCCCATAAGCAGATGGACGTTCCGATGCCTTGGTAGGGACAACACGGCTGGAACTATGAGAGAGCCAGTATCCTGCCCCAGCAAGACAGGCTCCTAGCGTTGTAATGGCAGAAGCAAGGCGTGTACGCAGGCCAGCAAATGGCACAAGCGGTTTAAGCAGGTCTTCCATATCTGCATTGCGTTCATTCTGTGCTGCTTCTGTTGCCAACAAAAGGCGATACTCTGTGCTGGTAACAGAAAGAGCGCAGCCTACCCGAATATCCAGTGCAGGCATTTCCAGTGCGGCCATATCTGTCAGGGCATCATGAAAGGTTTGTGCAACAGCCAAAAATTCCCGTCTAAAGCAGGGCAGAAACAGGCCGCCCGATGGCCCGGCTGTGGGCGTGTGCGGGTTTGTTTGTATTCCTGCAAGGCGGCGAATGGTCCAAAGTGTCAGCCGTTCGCTGCAGGCAAGATCCGTCAGGTAAACAGGTGAACGTGTCATGGCGCATTCCTAAAGGCAGATGCCTTCATCCTTTGTGTGGCATGTGTGCGATAACTCTCTTTAGATGAGAATAATTCTCATTATCAAGATAAAAATGCATCAACTTTTCTCACGCTTCTGTGGTGGCTCTGTTTTTTCTGCTTTTCTTGAGGCTGGGCATGAGGCAGTACACAAGGCATGTCTGTGCTTGCCTCACTCTCTCTCCCATTCCTGCGCCGGTTAGATCCGGAACAGGCCCATGAACTGGCCTTGGATGCCCTAACACTGGGTGTATCCGTGCCCATAAAGCGGCCCAAGGATGATCCTGCCCTAGCTACACGTGTGCTGGGTATGCGGTTTTCCAACCCCATTGGCATTGCTGCCGGGTTTGATAAGAACGCCCGTGTTCTGCGCCCTCTGGCACAGTTGGGATTCGGGTTTGTAGAAGCTGGAACTGTTACGCCACGCCCGCAGGCGGGTAACCCCAAGCCTCGGCTTTTCCGCCTTACGGAAGATCGGGCGGTTATTAACCGTATGGGCTTTAATAATCAGGGTATTGATAAGTTTGCCGTGCGTCTGGCGCGTCTGTCCCGCCCGTTGCCATCTGGCCGTGGCGGTGGGGCCGGGGTGCCTGTAGGCGCCAATATCGGTATTAACAAAACCGGTGCCGACCCGGAGCGCGATTACCCAGAACTGGTGGCGCGCGTTAAGCCCTACGTTAATTACATTGTGCTAAATGTCTCTTCTCCTAATACGCCGGGCTTGCGTGGCTTGCAGGATGCTGCCCGCCTGCGTGGGATTCTGGATGCCATTTCATCCCGTCATGCAGAACGGCCACCGCTGTTGATTAAGCTGGCGCCGGATCTGGAAAATGATGCCATTGGCCCCATTGTAGAAGCCGCTGTAGCCGGTGGTGCGCAGGGGCTGATTGTCACCAACACCACACTGGCGCGCCCCGATTCTCTGCAAAGTTCGTATCGCACAGAAGCTGGGGGGCTTTCTGGCCGTCCGCTTAAACCGCGTGCTACGGAAATGCTGCGTCTGGTTGCGCAGGCTGCGGCAGGCCGTCTGGCACTGATAGCTTGTGGCGGTATTGAAAGCGGAGAAGACATTCTTACCCGAATCCGCCTTGGGGCTGATCTGGTGCAGGTTTACACAGCGTTTGCTTATGAAGGCCCCGCACTAGTAGAGCGGCTGAAGCGTGAGATGCAGCACATCATGCGTGAGCAGGGCATTGAAACGTTGGATGATATTCGGGGCAAAGATTTATGATAGCGCAGCAAACTGTAGAAGATATGCAGCAGATTACAGGCCTTGCCGCGCTGGCAGACCAGTACGATGGCTACATTATAGATCTATGGGGCACAGTGCATGATGGTGTGCAACCATATCCCGGTGCCGTAGAGTGTTTGCAGGCCCTGCGTGCATCAGGCAAAAAAATTGTCATGCTTTCCAATGCGCCGCGTCCGGCAGATGTCGTATGTGCGCAGCTTGAAGCCTTTGGTATTTCGCGTGAACTGCATGACGGGGTGATGACAAGTGGTGAAGAAACGCGCCGTTTGTTAAAAGCCCGGACAGACCCGTGGTTTGCCAATTTGGGGCAGAAAGTGCTGCATATTGGCGGCACACATGATCTGGGTCTGTACAACGGGCTGGACGTGCAACGCGTAGCACAGCCTGCGGATGCCGATTTTATTATGAACACCGGGCCAGATGCCGAGCGCGGCGTGGGATCACTGGATCCATATCTGCCAGAACTGCGTGCTTGTCTGGAACGTGGCCTGCCAATGGTGTGCGCCAACCCGGATATGGTGGTGGTAAAAGGTGGCAAGCGGCAGATTTGTGCTGGGGCTCTGGCAGCATTTTACGCGGAACAAGGTGGCAAGGTCAGCTGGATAGGTAAACCATACCCCCGTGTGTACGAGCCTGTTTTTGAGATGCTGAATGTGGCACGCCCGCGTATTCTGGCCATTGGTGATGCACTGGCTACCGATATGCGTGGTGCTTCTGCTGTGGGCGTTGCCGGGCTGTGGATTTTGGGGGGCATCCATCAGGAAATGATCGGGGATGACATCCAGTTGGCAAAAGAAGAAGCCAAGGCCGTAGGTTTGGCCCCGGTTGCGGCTATTAAAAGATTGGTGTGGTGAGTGCACCACCAACCTCACCCGCAGTAGGGTGTGGCGCTGCTATTGTAAATAATGCAGGCCATATTTTGCTGCTGCGTCGCCTCAAGCAGCCAGAAGCAGGTTGCTGGGGGTTGCCGGGCGGCAAGGTAGATCCGTTTGAAACCGTACCGGCTGCCGTTATCCGCGAAGTGCAAGAAGAAACCGGCTTAAATGTGCAGTTAGGTGCGTTGCTTTGCGTGGTGGATCAAATTGATCCAGCAGCAGGCACGCACTGGGTTGCCCCCGTTTACAGGGTGCAGCAGTACACGGGGCAGCCCCATATCTGCGAGCCACATAAACATAATGGGCTGGAATGGTTTGCTCTGGATGCGTTGCCGCAGCCCCTTACGATTGCAACGCAGCAAGCAGTGGCCGTCTTGAAGCATCACGACGCGTAAAGCCGTGCTGGAAACACGTAGCCTGATTTAGAAATCAGGCAGTGTCTGGGCCAGCAAGCCACCTTGGCGGAGGGGAGCCACACGGCGGGCAAGGCCCGTGGCATCTTCTGTTTCCACCATAATTCCGCATATTGTGGCTTCGCCTTCTGCAGGTTGTAGGCGTTCACCCGGCATTTTGCGTACAAAACGGGTAACCGCGGGTTCCTTGGTCATGCCAATAACGCTGTCGTAATCTCCGCACATCCCAGCATCTGTCTGAAACGCCGTGCCAGCGGCCAGAATCCTATGGTCTGCTGTGGGGGTATGTGTGTGCGTACCCACAACCAAAGATACACGGCCATCCAGCATATGACCCATTGCCCATTTTTCGCTCGTGGCTTCTGCATGCACATCCACAATGGCCGCTTGTATGGTGGTGCCAAGGCGATGCTTGTTGAGCAGTTCATTCATGCACCGGAAGGGATCATCCAGCGGGTCCATGAACAGGCGGCCCATCACGTTGACCACAAGAGCTTTGCGGCCATCTGCTAGTTCTACCACCACACTGCCTTGGCCGGGTGTACCGGGGGGATAGTTGAGCGGGCGCACAATGCGAGGTTCGGAGGTAATATGCCCGATCAGATCACGCCGATCCCACGCATGGTTGCCAAGGGTAAGCACATCTACGCCGCCTTGCAGCAAGGATGTGGCAATGGCGGGGGAAAGGCCAAAGCCGTGGCTGGCGTTTTCGGCATTGACCACAACCAGATCCAGCGCCAATTTTTCACGCAAGGCAGGCAGGCGGCTTAAAACGGCTTCGCGGCCAGTGCGGCCAACAATATCACCCAGAAAAAGGAGTCTCACGCCAGAGGTTTCCTGTGTTTGTTGTTAGTCAAAATGGAGAATCTCCTTTTCAGTCACAATACAGGAAAGCGGCCTGTCATACGGGCCAGCAGGAAGGCTGTCTAATTCTTGGCAAGATGGCGCATACCCAATGCTGCGTGCATCGGGCAGGGCGGCCAAAGTGCGATCATAATATCCGCCACCATATCCTAGCCGGTTGCCTGTGCGGTCAAACCCCAGCAAGGGCACCAATATAATGGTGGGTTGCAGAACCGGGCCATCAGGAAACTCAGTGCCAAAACGGCCTTGCATCATGGGGGCATGGGGCGTCCAGCGCCGAAAAATAAGGGGCTGCCCGCGTGGTGGTGTTTCAGGCAGCACAATGGTTGCGCCTGTATCCACCAATATGTGGCACAGCGGGCATAGATTTACTTCATGCGGTAGGGGCCACACGCCGGCAACAACAGCGGGCAACAGGGGGCGCAGAAGTGTATGCAGGTGGGTAAGGATACCGCTATCCAGCGCTTCATCACGCGCTTTTAGCGTGGCCATGCAGTGTTGGCGCAGTTCTTTTTTGCGCGCGGCCACAGCAGGCGGATCACCTTGTGGGGGGGGAGTGTGCGGAGCCACCATGAACCGTGGGTCTTTCAACCTCCAGGACCTGCGAGTGCAGGTGGGCGCCGGGTAATGTGACCAGGGCCACAACAGAGCCAGCTCCCTAGGAAGTGCTTATCGGCCCAGGGGATGACTTGCCTCACGCGTTGGGCAGCCCCGCCTCATCTATGTAGGCGTGCTCAAGCTCTGCTGCAAGAGATTCCGCACGTTCGGCCAAATCTGCTAAGCGACCGGCTGTAAGGGCCTGCTCCGCCCGCAGGCGTTCGGCATCTTTTGCAGCCTGTATGGTGGCATCTGGCACGCGGCTGCCAGAAAGATCCTGTATTTCATCCGCCATTAAAAGGGCGGCCAGAACCAGTACCCGGGCATCTCCGCTAAAGCCCATGTCACGCACGCGCTGCACGCGGCGTTCTACCTGCTGGGCCATGGCCTGAACGTGGCGTTCCTGCCCGTTATCGCACCCTACCGTATAGCTGTGGCCGTTAATCCGAACCGAAACAAGTGCCATGCTGTATCAGTTTCCCTGTTCGTGTTCTGCCGGGTGGTAAAAGGTAAGGGAAGATGGCTTTTCTGCCCGTTCCAGCGCATCTCGCACGCGGGAGAGAAGGGCATCTACATTGGCCACCAGTTCCTGTTTTTCTGTGCCCGTGCGGGTTTGCTGTTGCAGCCCTTTTTCAACAGCAAAGGAAATGCGTTGCAAGGCACGATCCAGCCGGGCTATGGGGTCTTGCCCAGCCGGTGGCTGTGTGGCCGGGTGCTGTTTACCAGCGTGTTCGTCAGTCTGGGGCAAAGACGGCTCCACGGCTTGATCCTGCATTCTTGTTTTTGTCAACTGTGCTCAGGAATCACCCGCAAACGCGATGGCGTCAAGCATGCTAACCAAAAACGCTTCATTTTTCTTACCAAAACTGCCGCCAGACAAGTTATTTACGATTGATGGATACGAATCTGGCATGGCTGCCTATCGTGCTGCGCGTAAGGTAGAGGGCATGATAGAGGGCGCAAGCGCACGCTTTGGCTTTCTTTCTGCCCCAGGTGCGGCTGGGTTTATGGGGGCAGGGTGGTGGTTGGCACTTATTGCAGCGCTGGAGGATTCGACAGGCCTTGCATTTTGGCATGCGCTGGATTGCGGTGGCAGCGCAGCTTATGCGTTGGGTGCTGTGCGCATGGGCCAAAAACATGCTGTGTTGCAAGCATCTGCTGCCCAGTTTAATGCGATAAAGGCAGTTTATACGCAGGAATTTGGCATGCTATTGAGCGCCCGCCCGCCATCATTTCACCTTATACCATCATTATGTCACACGTCTTCTCTTGTCGGGTATTTCACCGACGGTTATTGCCAATCCTCAGATCCGGAAAATAAACTGCCGGACACAAGGCAAAAAAAGGATTGTTACCCATGACACTTACCCCCAAGGTTAAGGCTATTCTCGACCAGTACGAGAGCGATAATCCCGGCACCAAGATGAATCTGGCGCGGCTGCTCAACGCAGGTAAGCTGGGTGGCACAGGCAAGCTGGTGATTTTGCCGGTTGATCAGGGGTTTGAGCATGGCCCGGCCCGTTCTTTTGCAGCTAACCCGGCAGCGTATGATCCGCATTATCACTTTGAACTGGCGATTGAAGCAGGCCTAAGCGGCTATGCAGCGCCGCTGGGCATGCTGGAATGTGGCGCCGCAACATATGCTGGCGAAATTCCGCTGATTCTGAAGTGCAACAGCTCTAACAGCCTTGCAACGGAAAAAGATCAGGCGGTAACGGGCACCGTGTCTGATGCCCTGCGTCTGGGTTGCTCTGCTATTGGTTTCACCATCTATCCGGGCTCCGAATACTGCTTCGAGCAGATGGAAGAACTGCGCGAACTGGCCGCAGAAGCTAAGGCTGCTGGCTTGGCCGTTATTGTATGGAGCTACCCACGTGGCCCTGTGCTGGACAAAAAAGCTGAAACCGCAGTGGATGTTTGCGCCTACGCCGCACATATGGCTGCGCTGACGGGTGCGCACATTATCAAGGTAAAGCCGCCGACTGAAGTTGTTGCACTGGATGCCAACAAACCAGTGTATGAGCAGAACAAGATTGACGTTGCCACCCTGGCTGCCCGCGTGCAGCATGTGGTGCAGTCCTGCTTTGCGGGCCGCCGTATCGTAATCTTCTCTGGTGGTGCACATACCAGCACGGATGAACTGTTGCAGACCATTCAGGGTATTCAGGATGGTGGCGGCTTCGGTTCCATTATCGGTCGTAACGTGTTCCAGCGTCCGAAGGCGGAAGCTCTGGCTCTGCTGGACAAAATCACCACCATTTTCAAAGGCTGAAACAGCCATAGTATCTGCGCAGCGGGCATGAGATAAGGAACACTATGTCTGATCTTTATCTTGTCACGCCTGCTGTGTCTGATGCACAGACTTTTTTACCTGTTCTTGAAGCAGGTTTAGCTACCCACCAGCCCGCAGCCTTATTGCTGCGGCTGGTGGATATGCCTGTGGCGGCAGCCCGGCAGGCTGTATTACTTCTTAAGCCGGTCATTCAGGCGCGTGATATTGCCCTGATGCTAGAAAATGCCCCGACCCTTGCACAGGAAACCGGGTGCGATGGCGTGCACCTTTCTCCTTCCTATACGGCGGCTTCTGTAAAGGATGTGCGGCGCATTATCGGGCCGGATCTCCAGCTTGGTGTTGCTGTTGGAGAAAGCCGAGATGCCGCCATGTGCGCTGGTGAAGATGGCGCAGATTATATCTGCTTTGGCGCAGAAGATGGCGCTTCGCTTGAAACTGTTTCAGCACTTACACGCTGGTGGTCTTTAATGATGGAACTGCCTGTGGTGGCGCAGGCACAAATACCGGCTGATCTGGCAGTGTTGAGCGCCAGCGGAGCGGATTTTGTTATGCCCTCCGAACAGTGGTGGCAGCAGCCGGACACGTGGCAAGGCTGATTTTTGTCGGGTTTGATACGGGTTTTTGCCATGTTTGAGGGCAATGCTAAGTATCAGAACGCGCTTTCTGATCGAACAGATCATGCTGATCTGCGGATGAAGGACGCGGCATGATTATCGAGAACTGGATATTTTCCATGCTGAATAAAAAAACATTCCTGATGCTGGCTATGGCTGCTGGTGTTGTTGCTGCTCCGGCTGTGCATGCACAGGGTTTTGGTGGTGGACTGGGCTCTATTGGTAAAAGTGCCCTGTCTGGTGCAGAAAGCGGCGTGGAAAGCCAAGGCGCAAGCATGGCATCCAGCATGCTGCCAAGCCTTTCTTCTGCCAGCACAGGCAATCTGGCCGGTATTCTTGGGTATTGTGTGCAGAACAATGTGCTTCAACAGGGTTCTTCCACGGCGCAGTCCGTTCTGGGTAGCCTGACACAGAAGCCGGGCGTAACATCTTCCAGCGCGTATGAAGCTGGCCAGCGGGGACTGCTGCAAACCGGCAATAACCAGATGTTCTCTTTGGCCAACCTAAAGGGGGAGCTGAAAACCAAGCTGTGCAGCATGGTGCTGGATAAGGCGCAGTCTGCCCTCTGATTTTGCTGTGGTATGAGCAGGCTTTTTCGCCTGCTTTACCCATTAAAAAAGCCCCTGTCAGTGCAAAACTGGCAGGGGCTTTTTGCATGTTCCCAAACTGTTTTTAGGGCAGTTGTAAAACAGGTGGTGTTGTAAGGTTTTCCTTGCGGGATGTGTAGGAGGCTGTGGCCGGTTGCGTGCGGGCTGCAATCGTGCTGGCCTGTGCCTGTGCCTGTGCCTGTGCCTGTGCCTGT